>JAAHGE010000599.1 GCA_010672635.1 Desertifilum sp. SIO1I2
TGGTATGCGATCGTGCCGGAAAATGAAGTGATTAATTTATCAATCTCGGTGGAAGATGCCTTTAAGGTGATTGTTTCTGGGGGAATTGTTAGCCCCGATAGCTTGGTTTCTCTGCCTCGCAATTCTAAGAGCGATCGCAAACTGGAAACCTTACTTGAACCTCAACCCCTGCAACGCCTGCAAGTTGAAGAAGAAGAACCCACCTCCTGAAGCAGCCACCCATTTCTAAAAGCATCGTAGAATGCGCTAAAATTAGACGATCTCGCAACTGAGATCTAACTTCTTTCTCCGATCGACCATCATGCTACCCCGCCAAATTGCTCGCGAACTGGCTCTACTTAGTCTTAGCCAGTTGCCTACTACGCCAGAAAAACTTGAAACTCAACAATTGCAAGACTTGATGCTGGCGGCCGTGCGAACCCTGAGAACCGAAGCCTCAGAAGCACTCGAAACAGCGGCGGCAGAATTGCAACGCAGCAGCGATCGCCTGCTCGATAGCGAAACGATCGCTAACAGCGTACCTAGCGCTAGGGCAATGCTTAAAGAATCGATTGAACTGGCTCAACTCGCAATTAACCGAGTAGGCAGCGCAATGGAAATTCCAGAGTTAGTCTACCTCTCTAGCAACCAACAAGAAGTTTATGAGTACGCCCTAGAACTCACCAAGCTAGTTCATGCAAATCGCACCGAAGTAGACAATATCCTGAAACAATCGCTTGTCAACTGGCAACTCGATCGGATTGCCAGAATCGACCGCGATATCCTCAGAATTGCAGTGGTGGAAATGCTTTACATCGGTATTGATGAAAAAGTAGCGATCAACCAAGCCATTGAACTGGCTAAACGCTATAGCGGTAATGAAGAATATCGCTTTGTTAATGGCGTTCTGCGTCGAGTTTCCAATCTGCTGAAATCTAATTTGGTCTAGTTCGCCCTCCATTCTCCTCGCAGCCAGTGTCCGAAGTTGCTGCCTAACCGACAGCAGAATTTCCCCTAACCCGATACAATTTGAATCTGAAAGCTCAAGCGAAAAATTCCAATGGTTTTTAATTGGTTCCGTCGCCAGTTTAATCGCTCTGAAGAATCTGCCGAAGAACAACAGATAGAAGAACAAGAAGCAACTTCAGTTGAATCTCCATCAGACGCCGAGCAGGAGACAGAACAGTCTGCCTCGGATGAGACTGCGATGGACTATTTAGCTTGGGCAAAAGCAGCTTATCAGAATATTCAGACTCAACAAGCTGTTCCGGTCGCCGAACCACCCGAAGTTAGCGAACCGGAAGCAGCAACTCCAGAAGTTAGCGAACTCGAAGTTAGCGAACCGGAAGCAGCAACTCCAGAAGTTAGCGAACCGGAAGCAGCAACTCCGGAAGTTAGCGAACCGGAAGTAGCAACTCCGGAAGCAGCAACTCCGGAAGTCAGCGAACCCGAAGTCAGTGAACCGGAAGCAGCAACTCCAGAGGTTAGCGAACCGGAAGTTAGTCAACCTGAAGTCAGCGAACCTGAAGTTAGAGAACCGGAAGCCGTAACTCCAGAGGTTAGCGAACCGGAAGTTAGTCAACCCGAAGTTAACGAACCGGAAGCCGTAACTCCAGAAGTCAGCGAACCGGAAGCCATTGTAGAACCACCTCAAGTTGAGGAAGCGCCTTCTGAGAGCGAGGAAGAGAGTCCAACTTCTAGCACGCCTCCCGAACCTTCAACAGGGGATGAGATAGCCTCTACGCCGGTTTTAGCCGCAGAAACGACAGCGGAAGCACCGGCTCCTGCAATGTCCTTTTTGGAACGAGCTAGAGCTGAACGTCAAGGGCGGATCGAGGCTTTAGAAGAAAATGCGATCGCAGAACCCGAACCCGACGTTCAAGCCACCTCTGCACCCGTAGAAGTACCGGGGATAGCCTTTGATGAAGGCTTTATTTGGTCTGCTGAAGTATTGGCGGCTCAAGGACGACGACCAGAGGATGTATCCATTGAGGAAATTACCTGGCTCAAGCGCCTGCGCCAAGGGTTAGATAAAACGCGCCGCAGTTTAATTAACCAACTCCGATCAATTGTTGGTCAAGGCCCGCTGAACCAAGAAGCCGTTTTAGAAATTGAAGCGTTGTTGCTGCAAGCGGATGTTGGGGTGGAAGCCACCGATGAAATTATTCGCCGCCTTCAGAACAAACTGCGAGAAGAAACCTTGCCCCCAGAGCAAGCGATCGCCTATTTAAAGAGTATTCTGCGGGATATGCTGGATCGTCCCGGCGGACAGGCTTACGATCCGCTATTTATCCCGGAAAAGGATCGGTTAAATATTTGGTTAATTACTGGGGTGAATGGCGCGGGTAAAACCACAACGATTGGTAAGCTCGCTCATATTTCTCAAAAATCTGGCTATCGCACCCTGATCGCAGCAGCCGATACCTTCCGCGCGGCGGCAGTTGAGCAGGTAAAGGTTTGGGGACAGCGCAGCGGTACTGAAGCGATCGCCAACCCTGGAAAAAATACCGATCCGGCGGCGGTGGTCTTTGATGCGATCGCCGCCGCTCAATCTCGCAATACCGAACTGTTGCTTGTCGATACGGCCGGACGCCTGCAAAATAAGAAGAACCTCATGGAGGAATTGAGCAAAATTCGGCGCATTATCGATAAAAAAGCGCCGGAAGCTCATGTAGAGTCGCTTCTCGTTCTAGATGCTACCCTTGGACAAAATGGGTTGCGTCAAGCGGAGGTCTTTTCGCAGGCTGCTAAATTAAGTGGTGTAGTCTTGACAAAACTCGATGGAACTGCTAAAGGTGGTGTTGCCTTAGCCGTCGTCCAGCAACTCGGTCTACCCATCCGATTTATTGGTGCAGGTGAAGGGATTGAAGATTTGCGACCCTTTTCGAGTTACGAATTCGTTGAAGCGCTGATTAGTGGATAAACAAAATACCCTCTTGTTTTAGTCTAGACTTTGGAAAGTCGGCTCGTGAAACAGATCGCGATCTGCTCGCTAAACTCTTAGTAGGGCTAGCGCTCGATCTGCCGCTAGCGCGATCGCGATCGCAACCAAAACCAGAAATCTGAAGAATTACTGCATCCTCAGCAGGATAAGGAGAAGAGCCGACGATCGCCAACAGTTTCATTTCAATCTGCTTAACGACCGATTTTGGTCGCTCCTTTCCGGCTAAATCCATTTATGATTGACCCATCTTGACTTAATGACGACTGTGCCCATTCAAGAGCAGCCCTATCCACAGAACGAAACCCCAGGTGCAAGTGCAGTCCGCCGCAGTTCGGATGACTCTACCTATGGGGGAAAAACCCCCGTCTTAGCGCTCAAAGAACTGGTGGCTCGTTTACAACG
>JAAHGE010000006.1 GCA_010672635.1 Desertifilum sp. SIO1I2
GCGACGAATGGCGCGAGAAACGGCCTTGACTGCATCTTCTTGACCGATCAGGCGCTGATGCAGAGTGTCTTCCATGTGGAGGAGTTTTTCCGATTCAGACTCGGTGAGTTTGTTAACCGGAACGCCCGTCCAGGAAGCCACGATTTGGGCGATATCTTCCTCAGTAACTTGAGGCGAATCGTTGGGTTCGGTTGCGCCGTCTTTTTTGTTGGCTGCGATCGCGCGAATTTGGGCTTTAATTTCCATTTCGCGATCGCGCAGTTCCCCAGCGCGGTCGAAATCTTGAGCGCGAACCGCGTCATCTTTTTGTTTGAGGACTTGGCGCAACTCTTTATCGAGTTCTTTGGCTTGCGGGGGTAACTGAGAATTAATCAAGCGCACCCGCGATCCAGCCTCATCGATTAAGTCAATCGCTTTATCGGGCAGATAGCGGTCAGAGATATAGCGATCCGACAACTTCGCCGCTGCTTCCAGCGCCAGATCGGTAATCTTCAGCTTGTGGTGCTGCTCGTAGCGTTCGCGCAGACCATGTAAGATTTCAATGGTTTCGTCCACCGTAGGTTCGCCCACCATCACGGGTTGGAAGCGCCGTTCTAAAGCGGCATCCCGTTCGATGTGCTTGCGGTATTCATCAAGGGTAGTCGCCCCAATGCACTGCAACTCACCTCTGGCTAAGGCAGGTTTGAGAATATTGGCGGCGTCAATGGCCCCTTCTGCGGCCCCGGCCCCAATCAGGGTGTGAACTTCGTCAATCACTAGAATCACGTTTCCAGCTTGACGGATTTCGTCCATGATTTTCTTGAGGCGTTCTTCAAACTCACCGCGATATTTGGTTCCTGCAACCAGCAAGCCAATATCAAGGGTAACAACGCGCTTTTCTTCTAGGATATCGGGGACATCGTTGTTGGCGATCCGTTGGGCTAAGCCTTCGGCGATCGCGGTTTTCCCTACCCCCGGTTCCCCAATCAAAACGGGGTTATTCTTGGTACGACGACCGAGAATTTGGATGACCCGTTCAATTTCTTTTTGCCGGCCGACCACGGGATCGAGCTTGCCCTCACCCGCCATCTGCGTTAGATTTGAGCCAAACTCATCCAACGTTGGCGTTTTGGTGCGACCCGAACTGGCTCCTGGCGTGACCTCGCTGGTTTCGCCGAGCATCCGAATTACTTGCGTCCGCACTTTCGACAAGTCTACTCCCAGATTTTCCAGGACTCTAGCAGCGACCCCTTCTCCTTCGCGGATGAGTCCTAGAAGCAGGTGTTCGGTGCCAATATAGTTATGTCCCAGTTGACGAGCTTCTTCGAGCGACAGTTCGAGAACGCGCTTGGCTCTGGGCGTAAACGGAATTTCAACCGCGACAAAACCGGAACCCCGACCAATGATTTTCTCAACCTCAATTCGAGCGTCTTTGAGATTGACCCCCATTGATTTGAGTACCTTGGCGGCGACGCCGGTTCCTTCTCCGATTAGACCCAAGAGGATCTGTTCTGTACCTACGAAGTTATGACCCAGGCGGCGAGCTTCCTCCTGAGCCAGCATGATTACTTTAATAGCTTTTTCTGTGAAGCGTTCAAACATGGCGTCTTTCCATCACCTGCTGCGTGCCGGTACGCTGATTTTAGCATAGGGAAATCCTACGGCTGTTACCCTAAAGAACGACCGTTACAAGCGGGGTTTCCGTACCGGGCAATCTTAGAGAGATCGCTTACAATCCCGGATCGCAGTCCCACAGAAAGTCTTGAGCGTGTTTTTCGGGGGATCGCCCTAGGCTCTCCCGACAAATCTAAAGATTATACCGGGGGACGGTTGTCGGTTAAGGGATCTTCGTTGAGTTGCCAGCAATGGTGACTGAGGCGATCGCGAATTTCGGCTTGCCAATGACTGAGTTGTTGCTCAAATTCAGGTTGATGCAGTCCTCCTCGCCACAAGATTAAAGCATCTTCTTCGGGATCTTTGTAGTAGCGTCGTCGCCGTCCGGCAACCGCAAAGCCAAATTTTTCGTATAAACGCACTGCGGCTTGATTGGAAGCCCGGACTTCTAAGGTGGCTCGTTCTAGAGCGCAATCGCGAGCCACTTTGAGCAAGCTGAACAGCAGGGCTTGTCCCAACCCTTGAGCGCGGTAATCGGGGTGGACTGCCACAATTGTAATATGGGCTTCTTCTAAAATTGCCCAAAAACAGCCTAGTCCTAGCAGTTGGGAAGGCAATCGCCAGAGGGTTTCCGGCAGATCGGGGGGGTCGATAGGAGGTTGAGGCACTGGCACCAAACCCAACAGCACGCTATTGGGGCTTAACAACTCGCGCTGGTAGCCCTCAGCCGTCCACAATTGTCCAAAGCACAATCGATCTAGCTCTACAATGGCTGGCAAATTTTCCAGCATCAGCGATCGCAATTCAACAGAATTCATCACGCCACGACACTCGCATTAGATGATGTATCTTCTCATTGGGGGTGCGTTCGCAGCGCAATTTCCAATTCCCTAGGCTAATTTGCGATCGCATCGGGGACAATGGACAATGGAAAACCACATCAAAACCCCAACTATGGTATCGACTCATTCGCGTCACCTCGAACAATCCGGACGACAATATCTTCCCCAACCCTCCCCTGATGGCGGCGAGCGATCGCCCAACCAAGAACTCTTACCCTTAAGCACCCAAGTCAATCAGCAGGACGGTTTAGAAATTGGGGGATGCGACGTTACCGAACTGGTAAAAACCTATGGTTCTCCCCTTTATATTCTCGACGAACTCACCCTCCGCACCGCCTGTCGCCAGTATCGCGAAGCCATGCACGCCTACTATTCTGGCGAATCCCAGGTAATTTACGCTTCTAAAGCCTGGAACTGTCTCGCCATTTGTGCGATTGTTGCCTCTGAAGGACTAGGGGTTGATGTGGCCTCTGGCGGGGAACTCTACACGGCGCTTAAAGCGGGTGTTTCTCCCGATCGAATTTATTTTCACGGCAATAATAAATCCTTCGCCGAACTGAAGATGGCGGTTGAGGTGGGTTGTCAGATTGTGGTTGACAATTACCTAGAGCTACAAACGCTCACCCAACTCGGTGAAGGCGCTGCGGCCCCTGTTTCCATTCTATTGCGCGTCACCCCCGGTATTGAGTGCCACACCCACGACTACATCCGCACCGGGCAAATTGACAGCAAATTTGGTTTCGATCCCAACCAACTCGAAACGGTATTCCGCTGGATTGCCGACCATGAATGTCTCAATTGTATGGGCTTGCACGCTCATATCGGCTCGCAGATTTTTGAACTCAATCCCCATCGCGATCTCGCGAACGTCATGCTCGACTGGACGCGCAAAGCCAGCGAAGTGGGGTTATCGATAACGCACATTAACGTTGGCGGTGGATTAGGCATTCGCTATACCGAAAGCGACGATCCGCCAAGTATTACTGAATGGGTGAAGCAAGTGGCAGAGGCAGTAACGACCGCTTGGAATGCGGCTCAATTGCCCTTACCGAAGCTGTTGTGCGAACCTGGGCGTTCCATTGTCGGCCCGGCTTGCGTGACTGCGTATACTTTGGGCAGTCGCAAAGAGGTTCCGGGTTTGCGAACCTACCTGGCGGTGGATGGAGGTATGTCAGATAACGCGCGTCCGATTACCTATCAATCCGTCTACCGGGCAGTAGTCGCCAACCGGATGTCTGCACCCCCCACTCAAACCGCTACAATTGCGGGCAAGCATTGCGAATCAGGAGATATTCTGATTCAATCGGCTCAACTTCCGGCAACTGAACCGGGCGATATTCTCGTCGTTATGGGAACCGGTGCATACAATTACAGCATGGCATCCAACTATAATCGGTTGACCCGGAGTGCGGCTGTATTAGTCAACTCGCAAACCGCTGAGTTAATTGTGCAAAGAGAAACCTATGAAGACTTGATTCGCTGCGATCGCCTTCCGAGCCGCATCGCACCGACGCTCTGAGTTTTCAGCCGAAAGGACAGCAAATCCTGCGTTTTGACAACGGCATATGAACCGCGAACGTCCCGCACGCCTTCCGAGTTGGAGGTTTAACGAGAGTTCGCGATCGCGCCTGCTACTCAGGAGTCAACACACTTAAAGCACGCTTAGTATTATGGCGGCGGTCGTCTAATGGGTTACTTTTGGAGGCAATGGCTGACAAGCTTAGGCGAAACTCAGTTTTGGCTGCTTCATCTTGTTGATTTTGGGTTAGTCCTAATTTTTACCTACGCAGTCCTGATGGTCATTGGCGAACGTCGGACGCTGTGGATGGTGCGAGGATTTATTACCCTGATGCTGGCAACAGCCATCAGTTCTTGGCTGAGATTAGAGCTGCTAAGCTTTGTCCTCAATAAATTAGTAATTGGCTCGGCAGTAGCAATGGCTGTAATTTTACAGTCAGAATTTCGCCGATTTCTCGAACAACTCGGTAAAGGTGAGTTTATTCAGTTGTTTCAACCGGCGACTTTGCCTGCTCCCAAGCCAGATAGCGTGATTGACGAGATTGTCGATGCGGTCAAAGAACTCTCCCAAAATCGCACGGGAGCCTTGCTCATCCTAGAAACCACTGGACCTATTGACGAACGAGATTTTTCTGTACCGGGCGTGAAACTCAATGCTGAAGTGTCAAAAGAACTACTGCAAACAATCTTCCAAACCACCACGCTGTTGCATGATGGCGCAGTCTGGATTCGCATGTCTCGAATTATTGCGGCTGGGGTTATCTTACCGCTTTCCGAACGGACGGCTTCCCGGCAATTAGGGACTCGTCACCGAGCTGCTATGGGTATTACAGACCGCGTCGAAAATTGCCTCTGCGTAGTTGTATCTGAAGAAACCGGTTCAATTTCCCTTGCGGAACGGGGAAGTCTGAATCGTCCCTTGACCAGCAGTAAACTGAAAGAACTATTGGAAGCGAAGTTCTCTCAAACGCAAACTCGAGATCCGGTTGCTCCAGATTTACGGAGTTTGGGTCGTCAAATTAGTTCTCAAGCCTCCGCGTTGGTTTCGCGCGTCCTCCGTTTGCCCGATCGAGCTTCTCAGAAGAAAAAATGACTGCAAAACAAAGTATATTAAAGGATCTCCCTGCGGATATTCAACGAGATAGACTGCCCCGCCACGTCGCGATCATCATGGATGGTAATGGACGTTGGGCAAAGCGCCGGGGACTGCCGCGCATTATGGGGCACCCGCGCGGGGTGGATGCCCTGCGAGAGTTAGTCCGTTGCTGCGATGATTGGGGGATTGAGGCGCTGACGGTTTATGCTTTCTCTACGGAAAATTGGAATCGACCTCAGCAAGAAGTAACGCTGATCATGACCTTGATCGAACAGTTTTTGCGGGCGGAGTTGCCTGAAATGATCCAGCGCGATATTCGCTTAGAACTGATGGGTCAATTAGAGGCGCTGCCGCGATCGCTCCAAGCACAAATGCACCGCACGATGGGCGCGACTCACAACAATCGCGGCTTGCGCTTTGTGGTGGCCACCAATTATGGGGGGCGACAGGAGATTTTACAGGCCTGTCGCCAATTGGCCATGCAGGTGAAACAAGGGGAAATTCAACCGGACGAAATAGATGAAGCGTTGTTTGAGCGCCATCTTTATACGGCGGGTTCTAGCGATCCCGATTTATTGATTCGCACGAGTGGCGAAATGCGAATTAGCAATTTTCTGCTCTGGCAAGTCGCCTACTCGGAAATTTATATTACCGATACGCTGTGGCCCGATTTTGACCGGACTGAGTTACATCGGGCGTTGTGTGCTTATCAGCAGCGCGATCGCCGTTTTGGTGGCGTCAAAAATGAAGTCTAAAGCGGGCGCTTATCCTTCAATCGAACCCGTGAGGGCATCGTCGCGCCATTCTAGGGTGTCTCCTATTTTCTCTCCGGTATGGTAAGCCGCTAGCAGGACTTCGCTGGTTTTGCCCCAGGCGATCGCGCCGGTAGCGTCTAAACCAATGGCTCCTAAATCGCGCTGGCGGCGCTGGGCTTCGGTAAAACTGCGTTCCATTGCAGCTCTTAAGGAGAGTCCGTCGGTGACGCGCACCACAATCCGAGTGGCTAGGCTTTCGTCGATAATATCTTCGCCGATCCCCGTACAACTGATGGCAGCCTGTTCGGTGGCGTAGTTGCCTGCGGGCATGGCGGAGTCGCTGACGCGCCCGATGCGTTCAAAGCCTTTGCCTCCAGTGGAGGTGCCTGCGGCTAATCGACCTTGTTCGTCGAGGGCAACGACGCCAATCGTGCCGCGTCCGGCAGATTCGGCGACGACATTGGCCATTTTACTTCTAAAATCATGATCGCGCTCGTCAAGCCATTCTTTGAGGCGCGATTCGATGGTTGGATCGTAGACGGGCATGGCGAGCGATCGCACTAATTCGGCTGCGCCATAATCCGATAAAATGCGGTCGGCTTCGGTTTGTAAGGCTTTCGCTAAGTTAATGGGATGTTGAATGCGGGAGACATTGATCACCCCGCTGAGGCGCTGACTGCTGCCATCCATTAGGGAAGCACTCATGCGAATTTGACCATCGGACTGCAAAACCGATCCTGTTCCGGCATTAAAGATGGGATCGTCTTCGAGCAACTCGCAGCCGAGAACCACTGCGTCTAGAGCAGAAGCGCCTGCTGCTAAAAGAGCATAGCTTTTTTCCAGCACGGTATGCAGCGAGTGGCGAACAGTTTCAATGCCGCCTTTGCTATTGAGAGAACTCCCGGCTCCGCCGTGGATAATTAACTTGGGTTGCGCCATCTTAGAAATGAATTAGATCGCTGAATTCAGGTTGAAAGGGGGTTGCAGATCGCTAGCGTCCTCGCTCGCACTTAGCGACGGCGACGGCAGCGTTCTGAGCAATACTTCACATCATCCCAGCAATCTGCCCATTTTTTTCGCCATGTAAAAGGGCGCTGACAAACCGGACAAATTTTACTGGGAAGATCGGATTTATGACGAGTTCGTTTCATTGCAGAGAAAATATCGATTTTTTTAGCTTGAGCGAACTTCCAAGAGATAAACTGAAAGACGCCAATTCTATGGTGTCATTTGAATCTTTCTTCAACTTAGGGATCGCTCAGTCATGGATGTCACCGCGCTAGCCCGCGTCAAAATTATTTTAGTTGAACCGGCCGGGGCTTTAAATGTCGGCGCGATCGCCAGAGTGATGAAAAATCTGGGATTATCGCAGTTAGTCTTGGTCAATCCCCGGTGCGATCGCGCTTCTGGGGAGGCACGACAAATGGCCGTTCATGCTGCCGATCTCCTCGAGGCTGCTGAGGTGGTTAACAGCCTGCCAGAGGCCTTAAAGGGCTGCCAAAGGGCAATCGCGACTACGGCACGAGCGAGAACCTTAGAGACGCCGCTAGAGGCTCCTCGTTCGACCTTGGGATGGCTCTTAGAGGCTCCTTCGGCGTTAATTTTTGGACGAGAAGACCGGGGACTTACCAATCAGGAATTGAACTATGCTCAACGCTTTGTTCGCATTCCCTCTAGCGAAGCTTATCCGTCTTTAAATTTGGCTCAATCTGTGGCAATTTGCTGTTACGAACTGTCCCAATGTGCGAGCGGTGAAGCCTCTGAATCGGCAAATCCTCCGATGAAGAAAAAGTCAATATCGTCTCTTGGGGAAACCGCTTCTTTAGAAAACTTAGAAAGATATTATCAACAACTAGAAAGCGTGTTATTAAAAATTGGTTATCTTTATCCTCATACGGTTGCAAGTCGCATGGAAAAGTTTCGTCGTCTATACAATCGAACGTATCTAACAGACAATGAGGTGGCAATGTTACGCGGGGTTTTATCTCAAGTAGAATGGGCGATCGCCCAACGAGAGCGATCCCCATCGGAATCTTTCCCGTTTTCCGAAGAAAAATCCTAAGAATTGGCGCTCTTAGGGCATAAATCTGCCGTAAGGTAGAGCAATTCACAGCATATAATCGACAAATCCATTAATTCCTACAAAAACCGCCATTTTGTAGAGATATTGTCCAAAATCAACAAGTGGGAGAGGAGTAAGGTGTGGCGCAAAGATCCCCAGTTTCCGCAAAATAGCCCCGTCCAGACATCAATGGCGGAATCCGAAACCAACCGCGATTCGCGACAGCCGCCTCGCAACTTGGCACCCCGTAAAGCCCAAACGCCGCCCCAACGCGGCAGAATGCCACCCAGACGCATTCAGAAACGTCAAAGAGTATCTCTAGCAGGACGGTTTCTGCAACCCCAACAACCCACCCGTCGCGTCCCCAAACGCGAGGAAAAACGCCCCCCTAGCGCCAGCGATCCTCGCCGCGCTCCCAGACGCAGCACCCAAAATGCCCATCCGCCGCGCCGCCCCGCTCAACCTCGCGATCCCCGACAAAGATCGGGAATGCGTCGCTCTCGTCCCCCGGAACGCAAGCCTTTGTCCCCCTTAATGTATGGGACGCGGTTATTGATTTTGGGCGTGGGGATTGGAGCGATCGCCGGAACTTGGCTTTCTGTCCTAGATCCAGCCGGTCGGGATTTGGCGTTGCAGCGTTCTGCCTCTAACTCCGCCCCAGTGGTGCAAACTCAAGCTGCCGATCCCCGCCACAGTTTGGCTCAAAATTCGTGGACATTAGCGCAATTTGGCGGTACGAACCTCAGCGGCTTTACGCTGAAATCGGAATTGAAACCGCTGAAAAATTCCCTAAGCGCGATCGCCCAACAATATGCAAGTTTATCTCCGGGTATTTTCCTGATCGATCTCGATACAGGTGCCTACGCCGATCTCAACGGCACGCAGACCTTTGCAGCAGCAAGTACGATTAAACTCCCGATCCTGGTTGCCTTTTTCCAAGATGTGGATGCTGGCAAAATTCGCCTAGAGGAAATGCTGGTCATGAAACCCGAACATATTGCCACGGGTGCTGGCGATTTGCAGTTTCAACCAGCGGGAACCCAATACAGCGCCTTAGACGTTGCCACTAAAATGATGACGATCAGCGATAATACGGCGACCAATATGCTGATCGAGCGTTTGGGCGGTGCGGAAGCCCTCAACCAACGCTTCCGCAGTTGGGGATTGAAAATTACCACCTTGAACAATCCACTTCCCGATATTGAGGGAACCAACCTCACCAGCCCTCAAGAGCTAGCACAATTAATGGCAATTGTCAATCGAGGAGAGTGGGTACAAGAGCGATCGCGCGATCGCATTCTCGACATCATGGGACGAACCGAAACTGCTCCGTTACTCAAAAGCGGTCTAGGGCCAGGGGCCAGACTTGCTAATAAAACCGGAACCCTGGGTGTTTTGCTGGCCGATATGGGTTTAGTCGATACCCCGACGGGGAAACATTATGCGATCGCTGTTATGGTCAAACGGGAATTTGGCGACCCCGCCGCAGAAGAACTNCTTCGACTTGTCGTGTCGCTTCGCCGGGCTCTTCACGAAATTGCCCAGGATGCCCCCGTCGAACTGGTCGCGCGCCCGCCGCATCATGAAGTAGATCAGCCCCACGATCAGGAACATCGGCAGCAGGAACGTGAACCAGATCAGGCTGTTCGGGCCCTGCGGCGACTGCACGTCCACCCGCGGCGCCGGATTCGTGCGCGCCTTCTCGGGCGTCGCCGGCACGTTCTTGCTCCGCAGCTTCTCCAGCAGCTCATCCCGCGCCTTCTCCCCCGGGATGCTCGTCACAAATTGAGCAAACACAGGCTCAATCAAGATTTGCTTCTCAGGGGTGCCGAAGGCAACCACAACATCGTTATGGACGTACAGACCTAGGGTATGGAAGCCCAGGAATAAGGACACCCAGCTTAAGTGCGAGATGATCGCTTCTTTGTGCTGGAGAACGCGGTCTAACACGTTGCCCTTGTTTTGTTCGGGATCGTAGTCGCGGACGAGGAAAATCGCGCCGTGAGCAAACGCGCCCACCATGATGAAGCCTGCAATGTACTGGTGGTGAGTGTACAGCGCTGCTTGGGTGGTGAAGTCCTTCGCCATGAAAGCGTAAGGAGGCAGCGAGTACATGTGCTGGGCAACTAGAGAGGTAATGACCCCTAATGCTGCTAGCGCAAACGCCAGTTGGAAGTGCAGGGAGTTGTTCATGGTGTCATACAACCCCTGGTGAGGCAGGTTGAACTGACCTTCGTTTTTGATTCCAAACAAAGGCTGTTTCGAGTTCACCATCTCCTTGATGCTGTGACCGATACCGAAGTTCGTCCGGTACATGTGGCCCGCAATGATGAAGATGACTGCGATCGCCAAGTGGTGATGCGCCATATCCGTCAACCACAGAGACTGGGTTTGCGGATGGAAACCACCCAAGAAGGTCAGAATCGCGGTACCTGCGCCTTCTGCCGTACCAAATACATGGCTAGCAGAATCCGGGTTTTGAGCATAAGCGCCCCAATTGCCGGTAAAGAAGGGGGCAAGACCTGCGGGGTGAGGCAGCGTGGACAGGAAGTTATCCCAGCCAACGTGCTGTCCGCGAGACTCAGGAATTGCCACGTGAACTAAGTGTCCAGTCCACGCTAAAGAGCTGACGCCGAACAGTCCCGCTAAGTGGTGGTTCAGACGAGATTCAGCATTTTTGAACCAGGACAAGCTCGGACGGAACTTGGGCTGGAGGTGCAACCAACCTGCGAACAGGAAGACTGCGGCTAGGAACAGGAGGAATACAGCACCTTGATAGAGGTCGCCGTTCGTCCGCATCCCGATGGTATACCACCAGTGGTAGATACCAGAGTAGGTAATGTTAACCGGGTTAGAAGCACCGCCTTGGGTGAACGCTTCTACCGCCGGTGCCCCAAATTGGGGGTCCCAAATCGCGTGAGCAATGGGACGGACGTTGAGCGGATCTTTAATCCACTGTTCAAAGTTACCTTGCCAGGCTACATGGAACAGGTTGCCAGAAGTCCACAGAAAAATGATTGCGAGATGACCGAAGTGCGAAGCAAAAATCTTTTGGTAAAGATTTTCTTCCGTCATGCCATCGTGGCTCTCAAAATCGTGAGCTGTGGCAATCCCGTACCATAGCCGACGTGTCGTCGGGTCCTGAGCGAGGTCTTGGCTAAACTTGGGAAATTTTGTTGCCATTTTTAAGTCCTTCTCGCTCTCATCCTACAGAAATGATTCGAGCCAGGAAGAATGCCCAGGTTGTGGCAATTCCTCCTAGGAGGTAGTGAGCTACCCCAACAGCCCGGCCTTGAATAATGCTCAATGCCCGAGGCTGAATTGATGGAGCAACCTTTAATTTATTATGGGCCCAAACAATCGACTCGATCAGTTCTTGCCAGTAGCCGCGACCGCTGAACAGGAACATCAAGCTAAATGCCCAAACAAAGTGAGCGCCTAGGAACAGCAAGCCATAAGCAGACAGAGCCGAACCGTAGGAAGTGATGACCTGAGAAGCTTGCGCCCACAGGAAGTCGCGCAGCCAGCCGTTAATGGTAATTGCACTTTGGGCAAAGTTACCCGCCGTGATATGGGATACCGTGCCATCGGGCGATACTGTTCCCCAGACATCCGACTGCATCTTCCAACTGAAGTGGAAAATTACAATCGATAAGCTGTTGTACATCCAGAACAGGCCCAAGAAAACATGGTCCCAACCAGAGACTTGGCAAGTGCCGCCCCGACCTGGACCGTCGCAGGGGAAGCGGAAGCCTAAGCTAGCTTTATCGGGAATTAAGCGAGAGTTACGGGCAAACAGAACGCCCTTGAGCAGAATCAGGACGGTGACGTGAATGGTGAAGGCGTGGATGTGGTGGATCATGAAGTCCGCCGTACCCAGCGCGATCGGCATCATCGCCACTTTGCCGCCAATCGCTACAGCGCCGCCACCAAACGCATAGCTAGCAGGTTCTAGCGCGTTGGGAGCCGTGTTGCCAGGAGCGATCGCGTGGATATTTTGTACCCACTGGGCAAATACAGGTTGAAGTTGAATTGCGGTGTCGGAGAACATGTCCATCGGACGACCGAAAGCTCGCATCGTGTCGTTATGCACGTACAGACCGAAGCTGTGGAAGCCCAAGAACATGCAAACCCAGTTCAAATGGGAGATGATGGCATCCCGGTGACGAATTACGCGATCCAGCAAGTTATTAACATTCTTAGCTGGGTCGTAATCGCGCACCATGAAGATTGCCCCATGAGCGCCTGCTCCAACGATTAGGAAGCCACCGATCCACACGTGGTGGGTGAACAGCGAAAGCTGAGTGGCATAATCCGTCGCGATGTACGGATAGGGAGGCATGGCGTACATGTGGTGAGCCACAATGATCGAGAGCGAACCCAACATCGCTAAGTTAATAGCGAGTTGTGCGTGCCAAGAAGTGGTCAGGATTTCATATAGACCCTTATGGCCTTCGCCCGTGAAGGGACCTTTGTGGTTTTCTAAGATGGTTTTGATGCTATGGCCGATGCCCCAGTTCGTGCGGTACATATGACCCGCAACGATGAATAGCACGGCTAATGCTAAGTGGTGGTGAGCGGTGTCAGACAACCACAGTCCACCCGTAACCGGATTCAAACCGCCTTTGAAGGTCAGGAAGTCGGTATAAGCGCCCCAGTTCCCTGTAAAGAAAGGAATAACGCCTTGGAAAAATCCCCAATTAACTTTGGGATACAGCTCGCTCATCAAGCTGGGATTGAGGATAAATTCTTGAGGCAGGGGGATATCTTTGGGTGCAACACCTGCGTCGAGCAGCTTGTTGATGGGTAAGGACACGTGAATTTGGTGTCCGGCCCAGCCCAAGCAACCTAGACCCAAAAGTCCGGCGAGGTGGTGGTTCAGCATCGACTCCACATTCTGGAACCATTCCAGCTTGGGAGCGCGTTTGTGATAGTGGAACCAGCCAGCGAACAGCATCAACGCTGCCATGACGAGGCCGCCAATAGCAGTGCAGTACAGTTGGAAGCTGTTCGTGATGCCGGAAGCACGCCACAGTTGGAACAAACCAGAGGTGATTTGAATACCGTGGAAGCCGCCTCCAACGTCACCGTTGAGAATTTCTTGACCAAAAATTGGCCAGACGACCTGAGCGCTTGGCTTGATATGAGTGGGATCGGTCAGCCAAGCTTCGTAATTGGAAAATTTAGCGCCGTGGAAGTATGCGCCACTCAGCCAGATAAAGATTACGGCTAAGTGACCGAAGTGAGCGCTGAATATCTTGCGGGAAACGTCTTCTAAGTCACTGGTGTGACTGTCAAAATCGTGGACAGTGGCGTGAAGGTTCCAAATCCAAGTTGTGGTTTTGGGCCCTCTGGCCAGGGTGCGGTCAAAGTGTCCGGGTTTTGCCCATCTTTCAAAAGAAGTGGGAACCGGGTCCTTATCCACAACAACCCTAGCTTTTCCCTCTTGTCCCTGTGGGGTAGTTGTCATTGAGACTCTCCTCTCATTAGACAAGCATCGTCTTTGGAGAAAGAACAAGGATAAATCCACTTTACAGTTGCCTGACGGCCCGTGTTCTTAAATTGAGGTTCTTCGCAAGTCGGTCTAGTAAAACTCAGTTGATGAGACCCAGATTTAGTTTTGTAACTTAAATAACGGGTGCGACCGCTGGCTTTAGAACCTCCGAACAAGGTTCATCTTAAGTCCCTTAATCGTGAAATTGAGGTTTTGAGATGAATTCCGTTGCAGTGGTGTTCTGTTTGTGAATTATAGGACTTGTCTCCCTTGCAATGAAAGGGGTTAACAATAATTCAAATTTGCCAAGCCAAGCCATAGCATGGTTTAGGGACTTGAAGGAGTTAAGACAAAAGTCAAGTATTTATTGATAAAGTTTACAAATCGACATAACAAGCCAATGTAAACACTGCCATTTGAAGGGAAATTGTCTGCAAAATCGACTGCGTAGATCGTTACAGGGAGCAGATAGAGTTTTCTCTGGTTCAAAGGTCTGGGATGATGATTCTTGAGAGCATTGGATAAGATACAGGCAGCATTGAGGAGTATATCGACGTGTTTGGTATCAATTGGCGATCGCGGACGATTCGACGGCTGGGATTATCCCTGTTGAGTGTCATGTTAATCTTGGGGACAGTCAGTTGTGGCGAGCGCGCCGAGGCCCCCCCAGGACTTCCCCTAACCAGCAACTCAACCTCCCAAACCGCAAAAAACATTGCCGAGGTTTCCCCACCGGAAGTCATCCAACAATTGCGACAGACCCTAGAGGTTTACCAACCCCAAGTCAAAATCCTCAGTCCCCAACTCAACGAAGTCCTCACCGACACGAGCGTCAGCGTTCGCTTGCAAGTCCAAGACTTACCCTTATTCAAAGATGAAAAATGGGGTTTAGGGCCGCACCTGCACGTCATTCTGGACAATCAACCCTACAAAGCAGTTTATGACACCAGCCAACCCCTAGTCTTTGAAGACCTAGCACCCGGAACCCATACCATCCGCGCCTTTGCTTCCCGTCCGTGGTACGAAAGCTTCAAAAACGAAGGCGCTTACGCTCAAACCACCTTCCACATTTTTGCCAGAACTCAAGATAACGACCCAGAACTCAAAAAACCGCTACTCACCTATAGCCGTCCAGTCGGTACCTATGGCGCAGAACCCATCCTGCTAGACTACTATCTCACCAATGCCCCATTACACCTCGTTGCTCAAGAAAAACCCAACGACGACATCTTAGACTGGAAAATTCGCGCCACCGTCAACGGCGAAAGCTTCATCATCGACCAGTGGCAACCCCTTTACCTCAAAGGCTTCAAACCGGGTAAAAACTGGGTAGAACTCGAACTGCTCGACGAATTTGGCAACCCCATCGAAAACGAATTCAACAACACCGTTCGTCTTATCACCTACGAACCCAGAGGCAAAGACACCCTAGCCAAACTCACGCGCGGCGAACTATCAGCCAGCGACGTTCGCAGTATCGTAGACCGCAGCTACACAGCACCTCCTTCTCCTGTCGTTCCCACCCCGGTTCCCACTCCCGAAGCCTTCCCAACCCTACCGGAAATTATTGAGTCTCCAGAACCCGAAGTTCAACCTAGCGAGACGCCTCAGCCTACGGGTTTCTTTAACCGTTTCCGCCAACCCAAATCAACCGCACCCACGGTTTTGCCTAGCCAACCCGAAGTTGAACCTTCGCCTACGGTTGCGCCTAGCCTGCCAGAAGTCCTAGAAACCCCTTCACCGGAACCGGAAGTAGAACTCCCCTTACCCGAAGTTCAACCTAGCGAGACACCTCAGCCTACAGGTTTCTTTAACCGTTTCCGCCAACCCAAATCAACTGCACCCACGGTTTTGCCTAGCCAACCCGAAGTTGAACCTTCACCTACGGTTGCGCCTAGCCTGCCAGAAGTCTTAGAAACCCCTTCGCCGGAACCGGAAGTAGAACTCCCCTTACCCGAAGTTCAACCCAGCGAGACGCCTCAGCCTACGGGTTTCTTTAACCGTTTCCGCCAACCCAAATCAACCGCACCCAAGGTTTTGCCTAGCCAACCCGAAGTTGAACCTTCACCTACGGTTGCGCCTAGCCTGCCAGAAGTCTTAGAAACCCCTTCGCCGGAACCGGAAGTAGAACTCCCCTTACCCGAAGTTCAACCTAGCGAGACGCCTCAGCCTGAAACAACTCCAGCTTCAGAACCTAACTCACCGGGAAACTTGTTGAACCGATTGCGGCAAAAACGCGAGCAGAACAGACTTTTACCGACGCCTAGTGCTGCTCCAACTTTGCCGGAAATTGTCGAAACTCCAACACCGGAACCTTCCTCAGAAGCCAGCGTTGAGGAGTTTTTACCGACTCCCCAACCGGAAATCACTCCAGAAGCGACTTCAACACCCATCCCGTTGATTCAGCCCACGGCGTCGCCTAAGATTCCGAGTCGTTATTTCCCGACCTCACCAGAAGCCTCTCCAATACCAGAATTGGAGGCTGAGGAAGCTCAACCCGATGACTTGTAAGATGGGTAAAGCGATCGCCAAATCTATCCCATCCTTAACTAAGCCGGGTTATCCGCTGGATTTTGAGTTTAAGTGAACTTACTAAGAATTAGCGATCGCCATATTTCTTCTGGGTAAAGATAAAATTCGCTTTACCCAATTTTTTTGTCCCTTCAATCTCGGTCTAACTCTTGAAATAACGCTTTCCAGTTATTCTCAGCCAAACCGGGTTGAGCTTTGACCTCAAAGGTCGTCTGGCAAGCTTCAGGTAACTTTAACGCTTCAACACACAATTGCGCGATATCCTCTCGGCTAACCTGACCGCGTATGGTATCCCCTTGTTCAAACCGTAACGTCTGTCCTCCCGTCTCTTCGGTCAGCGCGCAAGGTCGAATGATGGTATAGGGAAGGCGGCTTTGGCGAATCACCTCTTCCCCACGTAACTTCCAGGTCAGCAGTCCGCCTAATTGGTCGTTCATCCGAACCGCCGGGGGTTCTTCTGCTAGGTTTAAGCCCGGTTTTCCCGGTCGGGTGACGCCAGCCGAGCTAATGTGGATAAACCGAGGTGTGGTATTGCCCCCATAAGCTTTGATGGACTCAAGATAAAGGGCGAATCCACCCGGATTGAAGTGGGGGTTGAGCGCGCCATCATATTCAAACTTACTGAGCATTAACTGAAAGGCATAAATCCGTTGGGTATCGAGCCTTTGTGCATCTCGGACAACCTTGGCGCGAAATACCGGAACCAAGTCTGAAAAGGGAATGCGAACCGTTATCCATTGATTGGCGATCGTATCAAAGGAATAGCTATAACCAATACCATCCCATTTATTTTCGCCGCGCAGGATGCATTTATAGCGCTGTCCATCTCCTTTCAATCGCAATTCAATACCGCTAAACTGGCTTAAATCGAGGGGAGGGGTTAAATTTTTTGTTCTGACTGAAGCAAACCCCCCCGAATTGGCAGTTGAGACGACTCCGCTAAACAAAGCACTGCCTTCAATTAAGCGAATTTCACTCTCGCTTACTCCCCCCATCACCACATCGTCAACGGCTCCCCAAAGTTCGGCGATTTGGGAATTGGGGGATTTAAAATCAAAGATTGTTTGCTGGTCTGCGTCGGGTAGACAGCGAACGGCTAGATTGACTAAATTCTGAATCCCCTGATATTCAACCGCTTCAGGACTATCGGCAACTTCGGGTAAATAGAATTTGATGCCTTGATAATATTTTTCGCGAGTGGGGGTATCGCCTTCTACGGGTTGCACGCGGGTACCCGTACAGCAAATAATGGCGATCGCATCTCGCATCAAAGCAGGCGTTAAGGTTTCCGGAATGGTCAGATCGGCTTCAAATAACTCCACGCGATCGCCTAAAATAGTACGGGCGCGGTTAGCATCCCTGACGAGAGCGCGAACGGCATAATTTTGAGCCAATAAACGCTCAACAACGCGTTTTCCGACTCCCCCCGTGGCTCCTGCAACCACGATAACGCCCATGTTTTGACCTCCGGATGAATAAGTAGGCTGGCGAGTTTGACCTTGAAGAATGCGCTTGAGGCAACCCATAAACGGCAGTGCCTCAAAGTCAACTAAGGTTTGGACAAATCTGCCAAAGTCCCATGTTTCTCGCGGATTACTAGACATATCTTTCACTGAGTGGGTAGGCTGCTACCTTTCTAGTGTCCCAGAGCGATCGCCCGAAGCACTAACTCCCAAGTCAGACTTTATGGCAAAGCGCTAAGTTAAAACCGAGTGAGTCTCATCCTTTGAACAGTTCACCTCTGTCCTAACCTGACTGAATACAGCTATAAACTAAAAAAGAGCGAGTTTTCCCCGCCCTAAACAACCCCTAAATAATATCGATAGCAATGCTTCAAATCGTGCTAAATGGAAGACTGAGCGCGACGACGACGCAAACCAAACAAACCTGCACCCCCAACACCCAGCAGCGCCAAAGTAGCGGTGGGTTCGGGAACATCGGCGGCTGAAACGAGCCGTGCAGAGACAATAAAGTCGTTGAAGTCGCCTGCTCCCCGATTGTTAGCGCGTTCCCAGCCGTCTTCCATGCCAATAATAACGCTGCCATCAACCGTCAGGGTATTAAACTGTTGGGGCCCCTTCCAATTCGGTCCGGTGGTTAAGTAGGTGTGGGTTCCATCGTATTGGAACTTCGCTGCACTCGCATCAACGGTGTGATTGCTTCCCCAATAGGCCAGTTGATAGGTAATGCCCGCCGTAAACTTAAAGACGGCTTTGAACGGTTCGCTGAGAAACTCAGGGTTAACTGCAATATACTCAGGCGTCAGTTTCCAATCGTTAGCCTCGCCAGAACCTGAGTTGTATCCCTGCGTTTCGGAAAACAGGTCGAACTTCTGTCCGGTTAAAGTGTCAATAATCCCAAAGATTGATTTATATTTCCCGTGGGATTCCCAGAAAGTAAACTCAACTTCCGTATCTTGGTCAAAAGTAATGCCAGAATTGCCGAAGTTGCTCGACGTTAAAGAAAGCGCCTCAGCAGGTGCAGCCATGCTCATCAGTGCAAGCGCAGTGGCAGTTGTGGTTAAGCCAGCGAAAAGTTTAGCGTTCATAAATTAACCCATTCAGGTGATGTGGCATCAAGAAAAGTAAGGCTAAAGAAGCTAGGGGCTATTCTTTATTTTTAGAGAAGCTTCATATCGTAGCACTCTCGGCTTCTCCAGACACTATCCTATGCTTGCTTAATCGGAATATCCAACCGTTAAATCACTTGTATGTTGTGATACTTATCACCGTTGTCCGTAGTTTCCCCAAATGTTCGGTCAAATTGTAGCGAAGATAGCCAATTTAATCCGTATTTTCTTGAAAGGTCTGAGCCATTGTGAGAGAAATCAACAAATTTAGCTCAACTGTTACCCCCCATCCCCTGCTGAGTCCTAGAGCATCCAATAAAAAAGCGCTGCTTCTAGGAGCTTCCTAAAAACAGTCGCTTTCAGTCAATACCACTTCAGCTTGGACAATACAAAAACGTTGAAGTTACCCAAAAATGCACTAACCTTGTTGGCGACGGCGACGGGTCAAAGCACCGAATGCACCCACACCAAACAATGCCAGCATGGCAGAAGGTTCGGGAACGTCAGCCGGGGGTTGATCGATTCGGGTGCCTGCAAGACCTCGAATCGCAATCACTACATCATTAAAGTCGCGGTCAGAATTCTGGTTGTTACCATCTGTTGCACCCAGTTCGCCAAACAGGTCTTCATAACCGAGGACGACCCAATCTTGGTATTGGTAGGCAACGATGTGTTGTAAACCATCAGGGTTCTTGGTGGGGTCAGCACCATAGCGCCAGTCAGAACCTTGCCAGGGAGAGAGGAGAAATTCTACCTTGGTGCCTGCGGCTTGTTTGCCTAAATTCCAGCCTTGGCCGAGTTGGAGTACGCCATCGTCTTCCGACAGAACGCTATCGCGAGAAGAAATTTCTTGAATTACTGTTTGTTCGGGGCTGCCATTAATTTTGGTAAATAGCGAGCCTCTCATGCCAGCGCCTTCGTTAATAAAAAAGACTTCTACAGGATCGGCACCATTGGCAAATACCAATGACATGGGATCGAGCTTGAATGCACTGGTGTTTTGAAACTCAAGTCTTTCGGGTTGAACAAACTCCTGATCAAAGAAGTTCCATAAATCCGAAGGAAGAGGACTTGCAGTGGGAGAAAAAGCTTGAGCAGCACTAGCAGCTAAAACTCCAGCAAGGGTTGCTGCTGTACCGAGTAAACCGTTAAAGAAGTGACGCTTCATTTGAAAACCTCCAATAGAGCCAGAGTGTGTGAGAGTCAGCAGGTCAAGAAAGACTGGAAGATGACGAAATAAGAAATAGGCTGAAGCTATAAGGTTATGCTAATAAGCCAGTATTCATTAATTAACGAGTAATTGTCTACCGTTTTCTGCGTTCTTATTCAACTCTTTACAGACTCGAAACATCTATAAAGAGTTGACCTATCCTGTTTTCTATTGTGCTGCAAAAAATGGGGTGAAGCGATGATTTGAAAAGGGTTTTTGCGTGACTCATGTCACAGTTTCAGTGAATACTCTTAAGCTTAAAAATAGCTAACCACTGAATTTCTTTAAGTATTTCTCTGGAAAAATATTATTCTTTTTCTAAGCAAATCAAAACCGTACTTTCCACAAACTTACCTTCCTAAGCAATCCGAGATTGGGGGAAGTTGCGGAGCATTCCTGGTGATTTCACGCAAACAGTCCTCGGATCGACGATCGCGACGGCTGCTCTGAGGGCGACTCAATTTGAGGAAGAAGATCGGCAGGGTTCAAAATGTAACGGATTGCAACGCTATAATTAAAGGCGACTAAATCTCAGAAATATTACAGAGCAAAATCAACACACACATGCGAGTTGCGATCGCCGGAGCGGGATTAGCTGGACTTGCCTGCGCGAAGTACCTAACTGACGCAGGTTATACCCCTATCGTTCTCGAACGTCGAGATGTCCTCGGTGGCAAAGTGGCTGCCTGGCAGGACGAAGACGGGGACTGGTACGAAACCGGGTTACACATCTTTTTCGGAGCCTATCCGAATATATTGCAGCTCTTCAAAGAGTTAGACATTGAAGATCGGCTGCAATGGAAAGAACACACCATGATCTTCAATCAGCCCGAAGTACCTGGAACANCCCTTTTTCCAAGACAAGAAGTCACACACTGGTCTGCTGGAACACCTCAAGGATTTCAAGAGGGCAGAAGATATTGGGTGCAGCTTGGTCGCAACAACTGGTTGAATTGGCAGCTCACTGGTAGAGGAAGCTCTGGTAGTTTGATGGGACAGCCAGTATATCCTTCTGGGAATAGTGTAACTGTCAGCGTGATTGAATCTGCTCGATTAAGTTACCCTGATAGATTAGAAATTTGGAAAGGACTTATGGGACAGCGGATATACAGACCATGAGAAATAACCCATCCCTCAAGAAGGTCTTAATAGACATTTTCAAAATTGAATCAATCGCGTTTCTGATAGTTTGGCTATCAGCATACATACAGTTGTCTGTTTTCAACGAAGCTTTTGACTCAAAATCTTGGCAAGAAGCGGCTTACTTATGGGTAATAGGTGTTTGTATTGACTTCCAGGTACTTCTGACAGCAATTTTACTAGCCTTGAGAGGGAGGAATACTTCTATTATGGTAGGTAGAGGATGGTTGTTTTATTTCATTTCTACAGTTTCTTATGGCAAACTAACCTTTCTTAGGTTTGATATTGACAGTACTCTGTTACTCAGTTTTCTGAAAGCAGTCGAGTTTCTTATATTAAGTTTCTTTCATCTTTTATGTATGTTTATTTCAGCTCGTATAGGAGGAACTCATAGTCGAGAAGATGCAGGGGGATGACAGTTGTTCTAGCCAGGGTTACTTTAACCAGCATTGTGTACCGAATTAACGACCCTCGTTTAGCTAGCTAGTAGGTTGGGTAGAACGACAGTGAAACCCAACATCCCTAATTCTTTTGAACGTTTGAGCTGGCATCAATCGCTATACCGATAACGACAGATGATGTGGGTAGAGATTTGAAGTTAGGCAATTTCCGCCTCTCGTTTACTGACTTAGAGATTCCCCTGACGGGGATTCCCATCGGTGTTACTCGCACTTACGATTCGCTCAGTATACTAACACGGCTCGTTCGCAATGGGTGAAGCGGGAATTGCAATAGAATGAGAGCGATCGCCATTGGTTCAATATAGTGATTCTGTTGCTTGAACTGAGTTGAGTGCAAGGTTGAAAGATTACAAGAGCGATCGTCATTTGCGAGACGATAATGACTCTGGTATTTAAATGGATTGCAAGGTTGCAACTTGCCACCAGAGCGATCGCCATTGGTTCAACACAAAAACTCCGCTGCTCGAACTGAGTTGAGTGCCAGGTGAAAATCTGATCAAAGCGATTGCTATTTGCCCAACAATTACTGAGCAATCTAAGTTTCTGCACTTCCTGTTGAATCGGATCAGAGCGATCGCCCTTTGTTCAACCTAATAACTCTGCTGCTCGAACTGAGTTGAGTGCAAGGTTGAAAGATTACGAGAGCGATCGTCATTGGCTTAACAACCCCTAAGAAACTCAAGTCTATGCGCTTTCTATGGAAATCAGATCAGAGCGATCGCTGATTGCGATGTTGTCTTTGGCTGTATGGACACCATTGATGGGAGGTGGCTGTTAAACCGTCTCGCTACGTTTTACGTAAAATGGAGCTTCTTGGGGTATGAAGTCGCTCCGGTATTTCTGGCGATCGCTCAAACGGCGGTTACTAGGACAGCCAATTCCTAAAAGAACCATTAAAGTTGAGGAATTGCCAAATCGTTTGCATCCAAACTGCGTATATGTGGCGGGGGAAGGAGCGTATCTTTGGTTTGTAGCGATGCTTTGTCCCTGCGGTTGTAGAGCTACGCTGTATCTGAGCTTGATGCCAGAAGGCCGTCCGAGGTGGCATCTGACGGAACATAAGGACGGTACTATTACGCTTCACCCTTCAGTTTGGCGGACGAAAGACTGTAGAAGCCATTTCTTCCTGCAACAGGGATTAATTCAATGGTGTAAATCAACTGAGCAATAATCATCTCTCACTGATTTTCTGAGTAGAATGACAGGGGGAGCCTTCCTCAATAAACCTCGTTGCTGGCGGAAAAAACCTCACCTTCACCATTTCCTTCGCCAACAGTCCGTTCAACTCCAGTTGCTGTTGTTCCGGTTCCCCCAAATCTAAACTTTAACCATTCGACAACAGCCAATACGGTCGCTCCAAAACTCAAAAACACTAAATACCTGACCCTCAAAGCCTCTCTGATACCCCGATACACCAGAGAAGCTAAGCTCTCATAGATTTTGCTGTGGATAGTAATTCCAGGCAGGGTAATCATTGAGTGCTCCCCCGATAAAGGACTGTCATCCGTTTCCCAAAGTATATCGCTTGCCAAACTCCAGAATATAAAGCTTCTTGTGTTGTATGAATGTACTTTCGATCAAATTCGGGTTCTAACTTAAGTTAGAGCCAGTCTTCTACTTCACGATGGAATGCTTGCTCTATCAATTTGTACTGTGATTATTAACAATGTTATAGGTCTTGCCAAATCGGCAAAGGTGTTCAATGTGCCCACAATCCTGACCACAGTCATTGAAGAAAGAGGGGGTTATATCATTAAGGGACTACAGGATGTTTTTCCTGAATTTGCTGGTATGTAGAGAATGAGGTATCGATCCATTGGAAGACTACGCAATCCAGGTAAGATTTCGCTGCGCTGTCGTCCGAGATTTGGAAATTGAGCAATTTTAGAAAATTTTGCATCCAGTTTAGCAAGAAACCGATCGGCTTGAGCCACACCAGATTCACGCGCAATATAGTCTGCAATTTGCTCAATATCTCGAATCGCAGGTTCGGTGAGGCGAAACTGGGGGGTCATGGCTGGGTAGCATGACGAGAATGCAGGTTAGCGCGAATTTGTGCCATTGCGGTGGAGCCATCGACGAGTTCACCCCGTTGAGCGGCTTCCCATCCAATTTGAGCTTCCTGTTGGAGTTCTTGCAGTCGTCCCTGGTAAATGTCTTCCTGCTGTTCGAGGAGTTTTGCACCTGCAATAAGAACGTCGATCGCAGTCTGATATTTGCCGCTAGCCAGTTGGCGCTGCACGAGTTCTTCAAGTTCGGGTGGGAGAACAATTTGCATAGAGGACTCTGGCAGGAATGCTGCTCTTATTGTATGCGATCGCGGTTTAGCCTGCCTCTGAAAGAGCGACCTCACTCTCGTCAGCATTTTGCCTGAATCTACAACCTGAATGTAGGGGTCACTTGTTGTTCTGCTCTATCTACAGATTCAAGCCTCTCTAACCAGTCGATGTTTATTGCTTCGGCTCTAGCTCGTTGCACCAATCTATAATCAGGTAATTTGATTTCAGGTTGGCGTTGCTGGGGATTGGTGAAATTATTCCTCAATGTAAATAGCGATTCTTGTGCTAATTGCGATCGTGCAAATCATTCTGAGTGCAATCCAACTGAAAGCCGAGCAGATGAGTCGTTCTTATCCCTCTACCTAGAATTTAGGAAAACAACCGAAGAAAAGAGGTGTTACTTTGTGAAGTGACACACGGCATAGACGCAAAATTGATTGAATTCTATCATCATCTGATTAGACGATATCAATCTTTATTAGTGTATATCTTCGATGAATGCTCTAGAAAAGCCTCAAGTTCATCCTGAATTACTCAAAGCACTCTATCATCAGAAACAGCATTCCTATACGCGTCTGCTGGTTTTTGTGGCGCTGTATGCGGTTAGCGCGATCGCAGTTTTCTTTCTCTCTCAAGAAATCCAGAGTTTCTGGATCTATCCAGTCGGGATTCCCTTCTATATTATTGCAGCCGCTTCCCTGCATGGAATGAGTTTATTTACCCATGAAGGCGTACATGGGGTTTTAGATCGCAATCCCCAGATTAATCGATTTCTCAGTATTGCCTGCGCCTTACCTGTCGGACAAAACTTTTCAGCCTATCAGGTATTACATCTGAGACATCATCAACATTTAGGTGCAGAAGGCGATCCAGATCGCTATAAAAACTATACTCGCCAATCTGGGTTAGTCTTCCTGATGTATTGGGGACGATTATTGATTGGTTATCCTGTTTATTTGATTGTCATTCCGATTTTAGGCTGGCTTCAGGGAAATGCTAAAGAACGATTTTGGATTGCATTGGAAGTGCTGTTACTCGGTTTAGGGGTGACAGGTGCAGTTTTATCTCCCATCCCCCGTGCTTTTTGGGTTCATGGCTGGTTAATTCCCATGCTATTGATTAACCTAATGGTCAATATTCGTGGCATGAGCCAGCATACCTTGTTAGAACCAGAAACCGATTTAATCCGAGGTACGCGCACGATTATCACCTCGCCTTTAGTGCGGTTCTTTATGTGCAATGAAAACTATCATCTAGAGCATCACCTGTATCCAGCTGTGCCGTGGTATCACCTGCCACAGTTGCATGAGGAGTTGAAAGCGGAATTAGAAAGACTCGGCGCGCCTTATATTCCTTCCTATTTCTCATTTGTGCGCGATTTTGCGATCGCAAGTCTGACCAAAACCACGACAGGTAGCGTCGCAATCGCACCCAAGACCTAATCCTCTGAGAAAATTATCATGCAACAACTTGAAGCGCAACGGATGATTTCACCTCAAACATTAGGCTGGCAAGAATTAGTTAAATATCCTACCCTCAACGCAGCCGTGTTGCACGTCGCCAGTAGCTATGATTTTCGCTACCATCCTTATCTAGTTTGGATGCAGGAAACAGCGACTTCGCGAGAGGCTTTTTGCCAGAGTCAATTACCCTTTCGGTTTGCAGTCGAATCCTTTTCTCAAGCATTGGCGGCAGTTTTGGCGCGGATACCCCTTCTAGAAACGCGCATGACGCTATTTGAGAATATCGCCGAAGAACATGGTAGAGGCGATCGCAAAATCTCTCATAAAGCCACCTTTCAACGCTATCTGCAAGCTTTAGGTGCAACAGCAGTGGAACTCGAAACCCCTTGTACTATCCCAGTTCTCGCCTTTAACGCCTCTATTTTGTCCTACTGCTTAACTCAACCCCCCGAAGCGAGTGCAGCCATGTTAGGGACAATCGAATATCTCTATGTGGGAATTAGCAGCGCGATCGCGCGTACCCTATTAGAACGCAACTGGACGCTTCCGGGTAGCCAATCTCACTACACCACTCACGAAATTTTGGATACGCAACACGCTGAAGACTTGCTAGCATTGGCGGCGACTAGCTGGGATGTCTCCCACTCTCGCATCCTAATTGCTCAAGCACTACTCTTGGGAGCCTACTATTTTTGGAGTTTATACGATGATTTGCTCCCCCGCCTCTGAAATTGCGTTTTCTCAAACACGAGAAGATCCAAATATAGAACTGCAAATCATCGAGCAGTTAGCTACAAATATAGGACATTCCCTGCGGGTTTTGTTAATTGCTTCCGGAGGGTGTACGGCGCTTAGTTTACTCGTTCATCCTGCTATAGCTAGCATTGAAGCGGTTGATTTAAATCCGGCTCAATTGCATCTAGTCGAGTTACGAAGACAGGCTTTATTACATTTAGACTTAAACGCACAGCTTCAATTCATTGGCGCAGATTTGGCTGGGGATGAGTCTGAACGACTTCGATTGTATCAGCAATTGCGATCGCACTTACCCACCCCTACCCAAGCATTTTGGGATAACCGACAATCGCAAATTGCCTTTGGCGTGAATCGGGTTGGACGGTTTGAGCAGTTATTTCACGAACTTTCAGAACAGTTTAATCAACTGGGTTTAGACCCGATAGAGAACCCTGAGATCGCCGTCAATCATCCCCAATGGTCTGCAATATTTGAAAAAGTATTTGAGCGTCAGAAACTTACCAGAACCTTTGGTGAGGCTGCTGTTAACTATTCAATGGATCGCAGTTTTGGCGAACATTTTGCCGATGTCTTTGCTTTAGCATTGCAACGCTTTAGTCCCCAAGATAATTACTTTTTAACTCAAGTTTGGCGAGACAGTTACTCAGACAACAGCAAGCCGCTCTATTTGCAAGCCGAGGCTCAAGAAATTATTCGCCAGCAGGGATGTCACCGCCTTCACTTGCATCAAGGTTTATTCGTTGAGCAAATGCTAAAACTTGCTCAGTTAGGAAAATTTGACCTGATCCAATTTTCTAATATCTCGGATTGGATGCCGTTACCAGATCTGCACAAAATGCTAGCCAATGCCTTTCAGTGCTTGAACCCAGGCGGCGCTTTACTCGGACGACGGCTTAATGGCGATCGTCATTTAGCAACAGTTATGGCAGAGCATTTAGAGGTAGATGATTCACTCAGCACTCAACTTCTAAAGTTAGACCGTTCTTTCTTTTATCGCGAAGTTGTGGTGGGATTCCATTGATGAAATTTCATTGCATTACCCCCGAAGAACGCTTGAGATTTCAACCGTCAATTGTGGCAATTGAGCAAATTGCTAAATATCCTTTGGGGAATGACTTTTTTCAGATCGACCATGGGGAAAACTACTTTGCTTTTTTCGATCGTCTGGGGGAAGTCAATTATTATGTAGCATTAGATCGCGATCGCGTAGTCGCAGTTGGTGCGGGAATATTGCGCCAAATCTTGAATTCCCCGGCTTGGTATTTGTGCGATCTCAAAGTGCATCCCGACTATCAGCAACAATATCTCTCGCTGCGCCTGTTGCGTTACGCACTTGGGGGAAGTTTGCAAAAGTGCGATCGCGGTTATGCCATTTTAATGAATCCTAGCCGTTTAGCGAGGATCTATCAGCGATTTCCCTTCTTGCAATTTCGCCACGCCACCACGCTGAACCTCTACAGCTTCGATGCAGAGACAATGGATCGTTTTTCTTCTCTACTTGCCGCACATCGAGGTCCTATTTCCTACCTATCCTTACAAGGAATTAAGGATTTAAGGTTAACCAGTACCAGAGAAATTCTGCCGTTATTGCACGTTCAGTGGGGTGTAACGGCAGATCAAGGGCATTCTACCCCTTTACCGGGATATACTCATATGTTTTGTGCACCTGTGGAAGACGAATTAGCGATCGCACTAATAGCCAAAGGGATCTCCCCAATGGCAACCGCTACTGTTATTAGTCAGGGTATGGCTGAGAGTGATTGGCGATTTATTTTAACCAGCGAGATTTGATCTCCCAGTTTAAGGAGTTTACCTTTGTTGTATCACCGTTATTACACCTAGATTGAGATAGATAGCTCATTAATAATAAGTAGTTATACTCAAGACAAGTTTATTTATTTAATTAATTATTGAGATAAACGACAATGAATTTAGCTTAAATTACGGTCAACCTTTCTTTTGTTAACTCATGAAAATTAATTGGATACAGCAATTACAACGTCAAATAATTATACTAATTGCTACCGCTTTTATTTTCTTAACAGCTTTGGTAATTTTACCCACTTTACCCGCTCATGCCAAAGTCACTTCTCCTTCTTCTGAAATTCATTTGTTCTTACCTAATGAATGGAAATCAATGAATAATAAATCCAGTTTGGAAGTGGCGGCTGAAATTAACCAACGTTTGGACATTATGCGTAATGAAATTGGTCGAGCTATTCTTCATAAAATCCATAGTCTTGGAGTTTATGAAGAAGCAGAACCCGTTCTTTTTGCTGCTCATGATGGAGGTATATATGTTTTTCGATTTGTCCTACATTGGAATAGAGACTTAAAAATTACCGAAAGAAAACATACAACTGTAGTTGATTGGGAAGTCTTAAAAAATCAACATTATCGAACTATAGTTCAAGCAGATGATTCAACCTTTGCTGCCAAGAATATTGATGAATTAAATTATTTCTTTTTTCAGATGCTCGGTCAGGACATTTAAAATATTGACCTGACGATTATTCGCTCGTTTTGCCAGGAGCTAATTTATATTATTCCCTGGCATAGAATAGTTCATAAAACAACAATATATGCAGTTAATTCTGATCGTTTAATAATTGATAGCAGAACCACTAATAATTTAAATAATGATGTTGCTTGACCTTTCCTTTTTTTTCAACTAATTGACCGTCGTAATAAGGACAAAACAGTTCAGTATCGCACCTAAAATCCCAACTTCTGCACAGCCCGACGCTTAGTTTCCTCACCTCTGCGATCGTACTTAGCAGTTGTCACTAGGGAAGAATGACCCGCAAGTTTCTGCACCGTCACAATATCGACTCCAGCATCTAACAAGTCAGAACAAAACGTCCTTCTGAAGTCGTGGGGACTGAACTGTTCAACACCTGCTTGAGCTGCCCGTTTCTGCACAATCAGCAAAACCGCTTGGGGGGTCATGTGCCGCCATTCGACGCGCCCGCTTTTATGGATCGGACATAGGAGCGGGCCCGCTTGGTCGCCGCGATGAGAGAGCCAAGGCTGTAGATAGGCGATCGCTCCTTCTGGTAAATAAACCGTTCTATCTTTGCCACCTTTCCCCTGGCGAACTTCCAGCGCTCCGGTTTTCGGGTTGAGGTCTTTGAGTTCTAGTTTCACCACCTCAGCTCGTCGCAATCCCGAACCGCGCAGAATAGCAATCAAAGCAGCATCTCTAACGCCTTGTAAAGATGGGTCATTAGCGCAGACTTTCATCAAAGATGCAATCTCAGCACTGGTTAAGGCGCGACCCCGGAGTTTACGAGTATCTTTGATTTTGGGCAGATCGATCGCCATTGTGTAACTGTCAGAATCCATCAACTTTAATCGGGTCGCTTCCTTAAGTACCCGCCGCAGCGCCGCCATCATTTTCTTCACGGTGCTGGGACTATTGCTTCTAGAAAGTCATTGTCGCTCAGATTGGGGCAAAAAGTTCTGGGGGTGTCGGTTTGCACATAAGATGTAAAGGACAAGCTTTCACGATCTTCCAGTCCCAAATTTTTCGGCAATAAAGAGCTTCTTTCAAACAGCTTGGACATAGATGCTGCTGAGCCGATGATGACGAGAGTTTGCCGAAAAGGGTCTAATTCGGCAAAGTTGGAGGTAAGGTCTGACCAGACTCTCCAGTTAAATCTCCCCCAATTTTTTTCACTCTCATTTGAATCAGGCTGTTAGTGTACTACACGGAGTTAGAAACTGCTGTACCGTCAGTTTCCTCTCGTTCCTAAAGGAAACCTTTACTAACCCCCGTAATAACGTGGTTTTATGATTGACTTTAGGAAAGAGAACTAACTGGAACTACCAGTAAGGTGATACCTTGGATAGCAACTACAGTGACTGGCTCGTCGGGAAGAACCGTCGCTTGGCAATCTGGATGATAAAACTGGGCTGGCCAGTAAGTCCCCTGAAATTTAACTCGTCCGGGCTGATTGCGGGTGATCTCACGCTCGACTTAACCTAGGAGCGGATCTGGCAATTTCTGAATCTCGCTGCGGGTAAATAAATTCATGGTCTGGCTACTTTGCTGCTTCCCTATAATTCAGGAGGTAACTTTCATCAATGAAAGCCTGAATCATTCTTATTGTCGTAATAGCAATGTACTGGGCAGTAAAATTTTTTTCAATACATAATCTTCAACTTTTTTCATGAAATTAAGTTCATAAAGTTCATAAAATTCATCAAACTAATCACATTTTTATTAAGAGTGTTGAACTTTTATAAGGTTTTGAGATTGAGCTAGCTAATGAATGAAAAACCATTTTCTGGGCAAATTATAAGTTTTGTAAATCTGGCGAATGAGTTAGTCTTTCGCCAATACGGAAAACCCTTGGATGAACTAGAAGAAGACGTACTTAAAGGAGCTTTAGCTGGTTGGGACTATGGACAGATTAAACGCCAAGCCAGACGGGATGTTAGTGTTGAATACCTGAAAAAATGTGTCAGCCCCAGTATGCGGAGGAAAGTTACAGAAGCACTTAAAGCTATAGGCGTACTAGACCCAGAACTGATTAGACTTAGAAAAAACGAGCTTCTGATATTGCTGAGGCAAGCGCAGGAGAAGCTTCCCCCACCCGATCGAAGAAAAGACCTAAAAGAAACGACATCTAAGCAGCTTGAGATAGATACTCATCCACAGGTGGATTGGGGAGAGGCAGTTGATGTCTCGGTTTTCTATGGACGAACAGAAGAACTGGCAACTCTTGAGCAGTGGATTGTGCAAGATGGCTGCCGATTAGTGGTACTGTTGGGGATGGGGGGAATTGGCAAAACTTACCTGTCTATTAAATTGACCGAACAGATTCAAGATCGGTTTGATTACGTTATTTGGCGATCGCTACGTAACGCCCCATTAGTCCAAGATATGTTAACCAACTTGCTTCAATTGTTGTGCAACAATCAAGAAATTGATTTTCCGGACGACATAAGCGGTAAAGTTTCACTACTAATTAATTATTTACGCTCCTCACGCTGTCTGTTGGTACTGGATAATGTCGAGTCAATTTTGCGCTGTGGTGAGTGCGCGGGGCAGTATCGCGAGGGATATGAGGGGTATGGGCAATTCGTTAAACGAGTAGGAGAAGCAATTCATCAAAGCTGCTTGATATTGACCAGTCGGGAGGAACCAGAGGAAATTAGCAGCTTGCAAGGAGAAACGCGACCCATTCGCTCATTTAGGCTATCAGGGTTAGGAGAAGAAGCAAAGGAAATCTTTAGAGGATGTTTTAAAAGTCGAAACCCGTCAAAAATCATGCCAGTCGTCTGACCATGATACGAATCATCGCAATATAGATAAATGTCTCCGAGGTTTCAGGTAGTCTTTCAAAATCCTTACTTAAACGCCGACACCAATTAAGCCAGCCAAAAGTCCGCTCGACAACCCAGCGCTTTGGTAAATGGACAAAACCCTTTTTATCCAGTGGTCGAAGAACAATTTCCACAATCCACCAAAACATATCCATCACCCAACGTATAAATTCTTCGCCTCGGTATCCTCCGTCCATCCAAATGGTGTTTAACCGTTTTACGTGATTACCTGTATCGTGAACTCGCTGGAGAACTTGTTTGGCTCCTTCACGTTCTGGAAGACTGGCAGACGTTACCAAGACCCGCAAAACTAGCCCTAACAGATCCACGCTTAGATGTCGCTTGCGCCCGTGTATTTTTTTACCAGCGTCATAGCCCACATCAATCGAAATCATGGTTGCTGTTTCTACTGATTGACTATCAACTGCTGCTTCTGATGGACTAGGTTCACGTCCTGCGGACACTCTCACCCAAGGCACAAGTTTGTCGTGAATCTTTAGCCAAGTACCGTCCTGACTCCATCTCCAGAAATAACCATAAACAGTTGACCAGGCAGGAAAATCTCCTGGTAAGCCTCGCCATGTACACCCCTCACACAAAACATACAGAATTGCATTCACTACCGAAAATAATGCTAATTTTCGGGGACGACCACCTGGTTTTGCTTCTGGGAAAAGATCTTTCATTAATTCCCACTGTTCCCATGTCAGATTGCTACGGTATGGTTTAGTCATCGCTCACAGGGTGCTGGTTTCTACAAATTTCAGCATATGCCTTGTGAGCTTTCTTACAGTAGCCCCCCACTTTTAAAACATCCTCTTACGAACATCTCAGTAAAACGGGTAGTTTACCTGTAGTTTGGGATGACCCCCCACGCAATGGTGACAGATCTAGGGCGTGTAATCAATTAAGCCAGATAACGGTAGCAGCAAGATAAATTGCTCCCAGAAAATTCTTAGCCCGCTTATCATAGCGTGTGGCAATCGCTCGATATTGCTTGAGTGTGGCAAAGAAGTTTTCAATTAGATGGCGTGCTTTGTACAAATCCTTGTCATAGTCACGAAGAGCAGTGCGATTGCGCTTGGGCGGAATCACTGCGATCTTCCCCTGTTGCTGAAGTCGCTCAATGACACGCTGATCAGCATCATATCCCTTGTCGGCAAGGACTGTATCGGCTGCCAGTTCATTGAGTAAGACATCAGCTCCATCAAGGTCACAGGCTTGTCCAGGAGTCAGATGAAAGCCAAGAGGATTGCCCAGAGCATCGACCAAAGCATGGATCTTGGTACTCAATCCACCTTTGCTTCTACCAATGGCTTCGCTAGAAGCATCCCCCCTTTTGCCCCAGCACTATGCTGGTGGGCACGCACAATTGTCGAATCAATCATGGCGTATTCATTGTCCGCATCAATAGCTAACTGCTCAAATATCTGTTGCCACACGCCGCGCTTTGCCCATCGACTGAAGCGGGTATGAACCACCCGGAAATCTCCAAATCGTTCGGGTAAGTCTCGCCAAGGGATGCCTGCTCGATAACGGTACAATACGGCTTCGACAAATAATCGATTGTTTTTAGCTGTCACCCCGACAGTTCCTTTTCGCCCTGGCAATAAGTGTTCGATGCGTTCCCACTGGTCGTCGCGCAAGGCATAGCGGCGCGTCATGATAGCACTCCTCTCGGTTGACTCCACCCACTGAGCCTACTGATTCTAAACTAGGTCTGCACCCATTTGATGACACGCCCTAGCAAAGCCCTTCTGCCACTCGCCAATCTGCCGGATTGCCTCCGGTTCCATCTCCTTAATTACCTTATCGGTGTAGTTTGCCATCCCCGGATCGCCCAGCAAGAAATGAAAAATGGCATCCTTCGGCAACGCCTGACCCAACGGAATCCGCTCCGGTTCAGACTCATGCCACTTTGCTACCCCCTTCTTCAACCCCGTCACCTGCTTGCGCCGATACACCTGCCGCCGCGCCCCAATCAGCGAATTCCCACAGTGCAACTGCAAGCCAAACCAGGGGACAAACACGTCACCCTCAACAATGCGCGTCCAGGTTTGCCCCCGTTCATTGGTTTCCTCTATCTCCTGGCGGTCGCGAAAAATGCAGTTCAGCCATAGCGACACCTCTGCCAACTCTCTCGCGATCGGGTTTTTGTCAATTCCATACACATTGCGATCCGCCAGCAGCATCTTCACCTTCTGCTTTTCCAGGGTGATGCGATCGTGAGGAATCCGCTGGTTCAGTTCGTCCTGCTTCCGCTCCAGGTAAGCCTCTGCCAGTTGGTCGATCGCCTCATTCAAAAAGGCAGCACTTCCCATCGCAGGCTCACAAATCGTCAGCTTCAGGATGTCATCGGCCGTCTTGTCCTTCAGTAATTCCTTGAGCGCATACTTGACCAAACATTGCGTTAGCGATTGCGGTGTATAGTAGCTGGCACTCTTTTGGCGATCGCGTCCCGCCAACCGGAAGATAAACTTGCCCTTGGGATGCTTTCGCACCTTTCCCCGCTTCCGTGCATGGTCTTCCTCAAATTCAACCTCATCATCCTCCGGGTCATGCAGCATTGCCTGGTAGATGCGATCGCTCTCCTTTTCTCTAACTAACTCCTCTGGCTTAAACTCATCCAGCCGAGATGCCGGGACAAAGTAGCCGACTTCCAAATCTGAGCGATCGTCCGGTTCACTGGCAGGCTTCACCTCATACAAATCCTCCTCTGCCAGAAACGCCGACAGGCTCAACAAGCCCTCATAGACCTCGCCAAGCTGGTTCACCCCTAGCTGAGCATAACTAATGCGCCCCCGCCGCTGCTTGCCCTTCGATCGCGACAGCGACATCAACTCCAACACCTGCCGCAACACCCCATTGCGGAATTTTACCCGGTTCAACATTTGGGTGCGATCGGGGTCAAACAAGTGACTTTTCAGCGCAGGCAACCGGAACGTATTGTGAACAACCTCCTCCTGGATACTCTGAAGATCCAGTTGGATCGAGTCCTGACTGGGATACCCCTCCCACAGCAGCTTAAATAACCGTCGAATCGAGGTATCGATGAAATAGCCATTCTCATCCTCACTGGTGAGCAATTCCGCTTGCTCCAAATCCCGCAAGGTTTCCAGGCTGTACCCCTCCCGGTACACCTCAGAACCCATTGGCACATAACCCAACTCCGGTCGTGCTTCAATATAGAAAACAAATAGCAGCCGATAGACCCAGCGCAAACACTCCTGCTTCAACCGATCCGGATCAATTTCTCGCTCACCCCGCTCTCGCTGCGCCTCACTGGAAAACACCCGCCGCTTGCTCACTTCCCGCCGATAGTACAGCGCCTCATTGCCCAACAACTCGATCGCTTCTCTCAGGGCAAACTTAAGGTCTTCCGAAACACTGTAAGCATGACGATGGCTATTCTCATCCAACTCATCGAGCAGCGCACTTCCTTCCGTGGGGCAGGTATGCTCTCGATGCAACAGCGTTGCCACCGCTAACAGCGAATCCGGATCGCGTTCGTTGAGCAACTCCTGAAGGTCAAACCGCAACAGCCGAGACGCATTCCACTTGTGGCGATCGACCAGTACCATCTGGTCAATGCTGAGCAGAATCACCCATCGCGGTGGATTATCCTGGGCAAACACCTGTTCCGTCAGCAAGTCTTCCAGGTTCATCCCCTCCAATCGCTCACCCTCAATTGTGGGCAAGCCTTCATACTGCTGGGCATCCAACGTCAGTGAAAGAATATCCGTTGGTTCGGATGTAGAGTTAAAGCCTTCGATCGCCCAGAGTTGCGGCATCCCGTTACTGCGCGTCACTTCCGCTACCACAGGCAATAAGCTGTCATCGTCCAACACCTTGAGCTGCGGTTGCCAGTCATACCCCAAAATTGCCAACACTTTCCGGAAAAACTCGCGCTGAAGCTTCAGTTGCTCTTCCGCATCACGAGTGCGTTCCAGGCGGTACTCGCGCAAGCGAAAATAGTCTTGCCGCAAACCCCCCAACAGGCAATCGGGTGTTTTCTCATCCTCAGTCGCCTTTTCCTTCCATTGCTGCGCGACACCCTTCAAGTCTTCCTTGAGAATGGCATCCAAGTAGTGAGCCGAGTAAAACTCATTTTCGTTAGCAATTCCGGCTAGAGGCATCTTTGCAACTCCTATTCGCCTGCTTGTTGTTTCAGGAGATTAATCAAATCAGTCGATAGCCAAAGTCCTGCATCTTGCAGTTTCTTCAACCCGTCCGCAGCAGAGGTAATTAGTCCTCGCCGCTTGGCTAAGACGATTGCAGCTCCTGTTCCCAACGTGTTAATCGATAAAGCCTTTGCACATCGTCTGGCAGCCCTGTCATCAACCATAGCTCGATAGGCTGGATTTTCCAGCGCAAAACTCAAAACCGATGATTCTCCTGCTCCTAAATCCCAAGCAGCTACGGATGGCGCGATCGTCACCTCAACTCGCTTCACCCAAGGCACATTCGGAAGCTGTTGAGCGGCTGCGTCCTGAGTTCCACTTGAAGTTACCTCTTGCCAGACAGCCTGCGGTACAACAATTTCATCAAAAAGCTGAGGTAGGAGGTCAGCCTGATTGCTTTTGAATAACACAATGAGTGGGGAGGCATTAATCGCCACCTGGTTAATCGATACCATTTAGCTCCTCAGCTAATTCTTCAGGTGTGTATTGCAGTACACAGACTTTATAGCGAGAAAGAGCATTGATAAAATCGGCTCGACTCAATCCGGCAATTTCGGCAGCTTTCCCCTGAGACACTTCCCCCAGTTCATACCACTTCACCGCCGCTGCAATCCGCATCTCCTGAACAAACTCATCAGGCGCTTTACGCAGGGCAGAGAAAACCGTCTCAGGCAGTTGGAGTTGAATGGCTTTCATCGTTTCTCACCTATTGACATCTGAGAACAGCAACAATCTTGATGTATGGATCGGGTTCCGTCGTCATCGACAACTCTACCCAATCCCGATAGTCCTTGAAAATCTTCTCAATGTGACTTAGTTCTCCCTGTCGTCGCTGTTGCTTGATAGCTTCGGGTCGCTTGTCATCCTCAAAGCGTAGCTCTAATTGTTCAATGTGGTATCCTTTCAACCGTTCCAACCGTTCCCGTTGTTCCTTCAGCTTGGGCGCGAGGGTTGCGTCAAAGAGCTGGCGTTCTTTCTGCAAGTAGGTCATCGCTTTTGCGATCGCCTGCGTTCTTAACGGTAACAAATCGCCAACTTCAGTCGCGCCAGGATTCGGAATGGGACGTTGCCCCAACTCTGTACGCTGCACTGTCTCTGAAAACGGCTCTACCCGGATGAATTTTCCCCGCTCAAAAACCACAGATACCCAGCGATTAATCACCGGAGAACCGCGACGGTTCGGGAAGCTGCCAAACAGCACGAACGTGACTTCCTGAGATGCCATGCCGTCATGCAGCAGTAAAACTGGAGCCTGATGCCGCCCAAACCGGAACAGGCAGCGATCGGTCAGCCACTCCATCAGCGGATGCAAATCCCACAAGTATTGCTTACTCGTCCAGGTTGCTTCCTGACGACGGGCATCCTCCATCGCTTTCATGATAGTCTGAGGGCGATCGCTTAGGTGCAGCAAGGCATTGTTTTGGGGGCGAATCTCACGCGGCAGGCGATCGTAGCGACGTTCCAGTTCGGCTGGAAGCTGTAGCTCAATGAAGCGCTCCGTTTCGTTGATGTTCAGGTTGGGAGGGAGTTTTTCCAAGGATTGCAGGGCAGCGATCGCATATTGGAAGGTGGATGGAAACAGGCTCAATAGGGTTCCTTCTTTAACTGTTACCTGATGGTCGGTTCCCTCAGCGCTTTCCTCAACTTCATCGGGATTGTCATACCAGTCGAAGATGTTAAACTCTCCACCAGTAGCCGCATTTTCATCTAATTGTTGAGAAAATGCCTCCGCTGACATTCCCTCTTCAATCACTCTAGCGGTGACTTCCTCCTCGGCTTCTGCCTCAAACACCCCCATAAACACAGAGGGGTCGCCAATATTTTTGATTGCCTGCTCATCCTTATCCAGCAGCACTTTCACAATTCGCTCGACCTCATCCATGCGCTCCAGTTGAGAGCGGGTCAACAGATAGCGAATCTCCGGCTGACGGTTCTGCCCGTAGCGATCGATGCGTCCGTTACGCTGCTGCAATGTCATTAGCGACCAAGGGATGTCAAAGTGAATCAGTTTGTGGCTCAAGTAGTGCAGGTTCAACCCCTCTGACGCTACTTCCGTCGCAATCAGAATGCGAACTTTGGCGTTCTCCTGCCCAAATTCCTCCACAATGCGCGTTTGATCGATATCCGGCATCCCACCATCTAGGACACTAACCGCTTCCGGCTTTAACCCCAAATCCTTCACTAACTGCTCTTTCAAAAACCGCAGCGTTTCTAACCGCCCGCTGAAAATGACCAGCCTATCTTTGGCATCTCGACCCATCCAGCCAAAGTCCTTCTGAATTAGCTTGAGTAACCGCTGGTACTTGGAGAAATCTTCTACCCTGACTCGCACTAGAGCTTGTTTCAAGTCTTCTAGTTCAGCAATATCATTTCGATCCGCCTCATCAGCCTCCTCTTTCTTCGTTAACCGTTTCAGCCGATTCGTGACCGTCTCCAAACAAGCAGCAGGGCTGGAGAGCATCGCTTTGAGTAGCGTGGTTTTGAAAAGCTGCCCTGCCTTACGCCGACTGTCGATACTATGCAGCTTCAGTTCGTTGAGAATCTCAAAGACATCCTCTTCAGCCGTCGATGCCTGAGCCTCGACCGCCTCTACATTCCTCTCTGGCACATGCTGCTTCAAATCGTGAAGTACGTCCTTCTTGAAGCGCCGGACATACAAATCGCGAATGTCGTCTTTGGTGTAGTTGGACTCCGACGCGATCGCTGTCGGGTCGAGCATATTCATCAAACTGGCGAAGCTCTCCGGGCGACCATCATGCGGTGTAGCCGACAGCAGAATCAAAGTATCGGAACGAGTCGATAGCCGCTCTGCTAGCTTTGCCCGTTGGGACGCTCCCTCTCCTTTGCCACGACGAGCTACGTTATGAGCTTCGTCAATAATGATAATGTCCCAGTACGCCCGCTCCAGAAAGCTGCGATATTCCCGGTCTTGCTTGAGCGTATCAATGGAAACGATCGAGCGATCGTAGTAATGGAAGGGGTTGTGATTACCTGGAATTCGAGTCCGAATCCGTTGCAGTTGAATCGAATCAAGTCGAACCAAAGGAATTGTAAACCGACTCCAGAACTCCTTCTGAAACTGCACCATCATCGATTTGGTCGTCACGACCAAGATACGTCGCCCTTGCCCCCGACGAATGAGTTCAGACACCAAAATTCCACACTCTAGCGTCTTCCCCAACCCTACAGCATCAGCGATCAAAATCCGTTGCCTTGGCATCTGTAGAGCTTTGCTAACAGGCAGCAGTTGATAGCTCATTACATCCATTGCTGCCCGTTGTCCCAAGTAAATTCTGCGATCGTCTGGAACGGTTTGCCGCAGATGAGACTCGATAAACAACAAGCTGTGGTTGTATCCAGAGGATGTATCGGCGATTAACTCGGTTTCTTCTGGACGTAGGACTTGCAGGTCGTCTTCCAGGTTTTCAATAAATTGTGCTGTCCGTCCTCGGATGAATTCTGAGACACCAACGGCTTCAATAACCCGACCACCATCAGACGATTGAGTCGTGGACTTAACCAGCCACTCGGCATCTCGACAAAGGATACGCGCACCTGGAGCGATCGTTCTTACCATGTCATATTACAACCACAGACCAAAGTTCCCAATCTCTAATCTATTCCCTTTTCAAAAACTTCCCTCAAAATGAGCGAGTTCTAAGTTTCATCCTCGTTGGTTTTTCAATGGCACAAAATATAGCCCTACGTAGATACGTTAGGACGCTATTCTAGAGGAAAAGAAGCATTGAGATACAACCATGCCTGCCCCTTATAGTTACGACCTCAGACAAAAAGCGATTCGCGAAGCGATCCGCATGGCTACTGTGAGGTGGGGGAACGATTCTATGCGCTCAAGTCGGGTAAGCGCACTGAACGAGTCAGTTGGATTGCAGCATTAAAAGAAGGATGTTTATTGGCTCCAATGACATTTGCCGGTTCTTGCAACCGAGACTTATTTGAGATGTGGTTGGAGGAATGCTTAGTGCCGCAATTGAAGACAGGAGATGTAATTGTAATTGACAACGCTAGTTTTCATCGTTCCCAAAGGATTGAAGAAATTGTGGCAGCAGTTGGATGTGAAATTTGGTATCTGCCGCCTTATTCTCCAGATTTGAACAAGATTGAAAACTGGTGGTTTGTGCTCAAGAATTGGATGCGACAACGATGGGATGAGTTTGAAAACTTTCGAGATTGTGTGGATGCTGCGTTCAAGCAATGTCCTAACGTATGTTCGTAGAGCGATACTTAGATTCTGTTACCCATTGCCATGCGATCGCGTCTTTCATCCGTTGCTCCCGCATGTCCGCCATTACCAGTTCCAGTTCTGCCCCACTCAAGTTAATCTTAGCTGGAGCTAAATCAACGTTGTGGATGTCGGCATGGATGAGAGCGATTTCTGCTAATGTAATATCCACTCCCGATAACCTCACTGTTCAGGTGGTATCAACCTAGTACTGCTTGCTCCTCAGTAGCTTCATCCTCAAGCAGGATGGTGTTGAGAAGATTCAATTCACTAGATGCCATAAAGTAGCGATCGTCAAAAATTGTTTCTAATTGTCCAAATACCCGCCGCCCTGCCACAGCCACCCAAGGAAATGATCGATACTGTGCTATTACAGGCATCACCAAGCCTTGAGGCGTGAGGCAGCGTCCTAGTGCATTCCTCCAAGTTTGCGGGTCTTCTAATACCTGTTCCCGAATACCATCATCTAACTGCTCAATCCAAAAATGAGGATAGTCCAGTGGTAGGCTGATTACAATATTCTCTGTTTTCAACGCCTGAAGTGTTGAGTATTCAAGGATTCTTTCCTTTTGTTCGCGAATCAATAGCTTGTGCAATTCCTTTGCTGGACGCTTGAGTTTTGGTGGAAACTTGGTTCCTTCATAAATCTGTCGTAGCAGTCCTAAAAGACGGCTGCTAGTCAGCTGAACATCAGTTCGCCATCCCTCAAAACTGAATCGCTCCTCAGTTTGGCGATCGCTCCAGTCTTCCATCCAAAACGAACCGATACAAGTTAGGCTCTCTGGAATCACTAGCGCTCCGGTATCCAACGAGGGTAATAACCGACTTGAAGGACGCGAAACCGTCTTGGCTAAAGCCTCCAAATCCTGATAATTTATATAGGATTTAGCATTCCTATGGGAGGCTAAACCTTGCAATTTGAAATGAGCAAAAATTGAAGAGGTTAGTTGCACTGCCTTGCTGACAATCCCTTTGACATCATCCAGGTGAGAATCGCAGATAAAGACTCTAGCCTCGTGCAAGAAACTCCAAACATCCTCAGACATTAAGCTCAGCAATTCTTCGTCCCCAACTGCTCCAACGGGGACAAATGCGATCCGCTGTCGCCTGAGTCCGGCATCGCCTTTGATGCGCGTGTGAATTGTAGAACGCAACATCACGAGCAAAGTCAATAAATCGCTCGCCTGACGCAACCAGACTCTTTGACGGTCAATGTCTTCTTCTACAACGAGAAAATCGTTGATGAGCATCACTAACCGTCTAGCTTTGTCATCTCCAGAAACTTGCGCTCTTGTTTCTGGATTTGTATACATCCCCCGACCCCGATAAATGAGTTGTGCAACTTCCATCAAAGCGGCTTCAATGTTGAAGCGGGGAATCGCAGCAATAATCCAATCTGTTTTGGGGAACGAGACTCCTCTTGCCCCTGAAGAAGTCATGAGAAAAACTCGGATCTGATCGCGTCGCGGCGGGGTAACCAGTTCCAAGCGTTGATGCGGTGGCACGCTTTGATCCAGAACCTCTACCTGTTTGCTAGGCAATAGAGCATCTACTCCATTTGTCAACTTCTCCTGTAGCTGACGGAGAAATGCTTTATCTTGGGCAAAGAAAATTAGCTGCTGTGCGCCCTGTTTTAACCCGCGCTGGATTTCCTGATAAGCATTCGTTAACAACTCGTCTTCTAGTTGCTCTCGAATTGCTTGTCGGATTAAGAGCTTTCTACCATCACTAGTTAGCCCTGGTGTGATGGGTGAAAGGCGAATACTATAATCAATGCTTAGTTCAGACGCTGGATAGCTATTTGTCATTACGTGTAGCGTCGGGTGTTTTTTGGGTCCTACTTTTGTATAAGTGCCCGTTACCCGAAACGGTGCTTCACCTTGACTTTGACTAATTAGCACTTTATCAGGAGCGCGATTGCCGGAGTTAAGAAAGCTATTGAGAACAATTTCATTGCTCAACGAGGCATCGGCAACAATGAGAACAACCTTGAAGGGGCATTGAGTTCCCTCGAATGGTTCAATAAATTGCTGGTGCAAAAAGCAGGCTAACTTATGAACAAAAGGCGCTCCTGCACCATCGCCAGCTAATTCATCAACCATCGCAATAATGGTTGGAATTCGCGCTCCAAACGCTAGACGTTCGTTTTTTCCAAGCGTCGTATTGGCTTTCTTTCCAAACAAATTGCTGAGGGCATCAACTGTAGTTGTTTGGTCGAGCGAGCGATAGCCTTGAATCGCCGCCGTCATTACCAACTGATTTACCTGCGGATTGCACGCAAGCAATCGTCGGGCAGCGCCTGCTAAGGTGCGTAATACACCCGGACGCTCTCGTGATTCCACGCTGTCTTCCCGTTCGGAGCGAGAACGCTTAACCCGAGTAGAGACGGCTACATTGCAATCAATCTCGTGTTCCTGTTCGGGGGTAAGGAAGACGGTACTGCAACTAGGTAAGCCAAGTTCTTCAATCCCATCTACAACAACAGCACTATCAATCCGGCGATGTTCCCATCCATGTTTCTCGACTTGTTGTTTGTACCAGTTGGGAGCAGAAGCAATTAAATTGGCATTACTTGTGAGGGTTAATATACCAGTGGCATTCCCGTTATCTCTGGCGAGTTTTGCTGTGACATCTCGATTAATCACAACTCGTGGACTGACGTAAAGAAACAGGAAGCCTTGAGACTTTGCTTTGAGAAAATCCATGACAGCCGTAGTTTTGCCAATTCCAGGATTTCCCTCTAAGGCAATGACATTGAGCCTCCCTGCTTGGGCGCAATTTAAACCTGCAATGACGGCGGCAGCATGAACTTGGCGTAACGGCAATTTTTCGTTCTGCGCTCGATGCTGCTCGAGGGCAAGTGCGAACTGGGATTGAGGATTTCCACCAAAAAACTCACTCAGTGCTTCTGTTTCCTCAACGGCAGCGATCGCATCCTCCGATGACATCTCCTGCATCGGGTTATAAAATCCCTCTACGTTCTCCTGAAACAGGAAGTGCAGATCTCCGCCTAAGTCTGGCAGTTGTTTAATTTGCTCAGCTTGCTGTTTGAAAGTTGTAGGTAGCGATCGCACCAGTTTATTGAACACCAGACGAATTTCTTGCTCTAGTTCACCAGGGGCATCATCACTGAGTTTGCGAACATCTCGATACGCTTCCCCCAATGATTTCATCAATCTGGCTCTGGGGTCAGCTTCTGGTTCCGTTCCTTTGAAATGAGCGGCAAGGCTTTCAAAGCCATTGGATGTTACCGCGATCGCTCTAGCACTAGAAGCTCCCTTTAACCGTCCACACGCACACAAGAGGTGAATCAGGCGTTCAGTGTAGGATGATGCCTGACAAAGTTTGAACAATGGTTTATCGGAACCGCTAAATGCAGATAGATGACTCGCCAGATTGGACGAGAGCGAAAACTCCTCACCGTTTACCTCAGCACAAACCCTGGAAAAAACGCCGCGTGAATCAATGTAGCGAGCATAACGACTAATTTCTTCTCGGTGAGGGGTTTCAGTTCTAAAATCTGCCAGTTTCGCAGGCGCGTTATACGAGAATTCCAAACAGAGGATGAAGTTATCAAATTTCTGGCGTTTCTTCTGTTTTTGGGTAAGAGAGCTCCCATATTTATGCCTGAGATTCCCTTGAGTCTTCTCATCGGTCGATAACCATAAGAGAAAATCAGCTCTAGCTGGTTGTCCCTGTCGCAGTAAAGCCTTGTCTGGATTTCCTGGTAGGTTGAAAGCTGCTTGAAATACCCGCGCCGTCTCTTCTATTTCTTCGTCACTACCAGATAGCTGCCCTGGAAGCGTCAGTGGACACCAAATTGCTTCCAGCTTTGCTCGTGCGACAGGGTTGTGCTTGAGGCACTCCCGCATTGCCGTCCAGCCTAAACCATAGCCTAGTACCAGGAGATGACGCACCATCGTCCCTGCCCATTCTCGGGCATTCGTATCTGTCAGCTTGAGCGTTTTAACCAGTTGATTTTCAATATCTGCATTTTTGACCGCTTGCCAAGGTTCGAGAACCCGTGCCCTGTCTGAAAGCAACCCTTGATGAATCAGATGAAGCAGAACCCCGCGTTTGACAGCAATTTCAAACACCTGACCCCAAACGGATGCCTGAAGAAGAAACGATAACTGCATCACTTCCTCCGGTGCAGGACTTGAGAAACATGGCTGAGTAAGGCGAGATAGCTGAGTAATACCCGTCCTTTTCGACGAGTGTGCAAAACTTCCACTTCTCCAGCCGCTTCAGTGGTAGTCGGTGAGATCCAACTAAAAGGATCGAGTACCGGAATAAGTTGTCCCTTTACGACCCCTCGTTCAGCTTCGATAAAATGCAATCCTCGCAGCACTGCAATCAAGCAGGGATGAACGCTAGACTGCTGTTCTGGATTTACTAAGTGTTGACGAGCGCGTTCAGTCCAGTCAATATTGCTAACCCGCTGGTCAGATACTAAGAAATAGACGCAGAAACCCGACTGCGGACGCTGCTGTTCTTGAATTGCAAAAAGTGTGGCAAATGTATAGACCGGAATGACATCACGCACGCGAACTTTTTCAACAGACTGCAAGAAATTTGTATGGTCTCCAGCACGTAAGATTTCAAAGGCGGCTTCTCGTGCGTCGCGTTTATGCAATCTTGTAGCGGGAAATACATCCCGCAGCATTGTGTAAATGGTTAAATCGGGGAAAGTTTGAAAGACTTCTTCCAGAAATTCTTTATTGGTTAAGTGAGAATTGTAATCTGCCGCTCGGTTAATCCGGCGACCGCCATAGGCATGAGACAATAAAATAATGTGCTTACATCCTTTGGCTTTTAGATAACCAATCTCTTCTTGCACCAGTCGTTGTTTTTTCAATTGTTGGGGAGAATCAACGACATCAAATTGCATTCGCTCCATCTTAAGTTCGTAACCTGAAAACGGTTGATGGAGTGCTGTAGCAACATAACTTTGGGTGATAAAAAGATAGCCCTTTTCATCTTCACTCAGAGAGGGCATCTCATCGCAGGGACGGATTGCATAGGAAATTAAACCAATCTTGGGGACTGTTGGAGGATTTGGTGTACTGATGGCAAGCGGAAACGCACTTAACAAAGCGTTAAAAATGCCAGATTTAATGTATTTTGAATCTGATCGAGTCAGATTTGGAAGAACAACCCCCTGCATTCGGATGGAAGTGTTTTCAGCCAGTATAGCTTCAAGGGCTTGGGCGGCTGCATAAACATAAGAATCGCCGCTTCCACTTTTTTCATCAGTTTCTTTTCCCATTGCTTGTAGCCGCAGCATCAAGGTTGTAAACTCAGCAGATGTCGAATCACCCGATTGCTTCAACCGTTGGATGATGCGCCACAAGCAGCAGTAAGCTAGTACTACGAAGGCAGCAACTGCTGCTGCATGATACTGCTTACTTTCCTCAGATTTTTTGTCGGGTCGCCGATTCAATGTGTCAACATCGTATTCAACTTGAATGGCGGCTGGTAATACCCATCCTTTTGCTGTAAGAGCGGTTTCAGAAACTTTGTATGTCCGTTGACCGTTTCCCCCCTTTTGAGAACAATACGGAACCCAACAAATTTGAAGGAGTTGCTTTGACAATAAGCGTTGTGCCTGAATTGAATGGGTATTTCCTTGGGTTGCCAAACTGTATTCAGAAAGTTCAGTGTTAACCTTGACTGAGAACAAAAGTCCCGGAGTTTCTGGTTGATCGCAAATTTCAATGTGTTTGAACCATTCCACCTGTTCGCGGGAACGTTGTTGGGGTCCTACGAGCAAATCTCTCACGCCAGCTTCTGCCCCTTCTAATCGCGACCACTGGATGATGCTTCGCTTCACACAGATGAATTGTTGGGAAGAATGACGCTGAACTTGGGAAATTATCTTTTGGCTTTTCGTGCGGAGTATGGAAATCAAAGCTGTGGCAATTGATTCCATTGACTTGGCTCGTATCCGTAAATCCTGTAAAATCGTTTTCACAGCCTCTTTTCCTTGCGATTGCAGGAAGGAAAGAAGTTGAGCCACTGAATTCGGTATAGTTTCTTTAGATAGCGAGACTTGACTATTCCGAGGTACAACAATTGCTAGGAATATCAGTTCGGCTAAACGGCGACAAATTGTTCCGGGTTGTAGTGGTGAGTTCTCCTCATTCGTGAGTAAATCTTCTTCAATTTTCTCAAGTCTGGCTTCAAATGCGGGTTTGCCAAATTCAGGATTTTCTCCGTTAACTCGAAAGCGATAGCTAACCTCCCGAGTTCAGCGTCATTCTTCCCAACAATTCAAAAATTAGCAGGCGTTTAAGCATAATTTTTGTCAGCGATGAGTATATCTATCCTATTCCCCTATTAGGAGACTTGCTGCGAGGGATTGAAATTGTAGAGCTTTCTAATATAATTCTATTCGCCGTTTTAGGATTAGGATTTGGCATTGCCTGCGGTTTATTACCCCGACATTTAGGCCGTAAAGTCAGCATTTTCTTACTGATTCCAATTGTGCCCATCTTGTTTAATATTACCGGCTTAGTCCGCTATCGAGAATGGTTAAGAGAAGTGGGCGCTCAAGAAAGCTTGCTACCCGCAGAAGCACAAAGCATGACCAATGATTTCTTGCACAGCCGGGTGGGTAAAAAAGGCTATCTCGGCTTTTACCTGTTTACCGCCCAATACCCCGTTATCCCCACCAACCAGCAGCAAATGGAGGAAATGCAGAACGTCGATAACCGCGTCAAAGCCCGATTTAACCGCATGGTAGGCTCGCAAGCCTGGATCGTCAATTTTATCTTTGCAGCCCAAGGATGGATTCTGCGGCTATTTTATTTTGGGATTGCTGCCATTGCTACCATTTTTCACTTTCAAGAAGGGATTAAAGAGTCGGAAAAATTCAGTCGCAAGCATCCGAAATCCCAGCCCGCGCCCCCGCAACCTAGAGTTAAAAGACCCAAACCTCAAGATAGCGAAATTTCCTAAACGCGATCGCCCTTCACCCCCATCGTCAATTCTTGGCGCAGGCGATAGAGAATCGTATTGGGTTCTACCTGATTGAGAATATCTTGAATCACCGTATTCGCCCCCAAAGGTCCCCAAGTGCATCCCTGTTCGAGGTAGACTTGAGCCACCCGTCCCACCTTATACGCCCCGTATCCGGCTAATGTAGCTTGAGCGATCGCCGTTCCTGCATAAGCCGTCACGCTTAACGCCCCCTCTCCAGCAGCCCCCACAGCAGCGGCGGTACTTTTACCCAACCCCATCAATAGGCTACTGCCCAACTCGCCGAGTAACAAACCCCCAGAACTGAGTAAAATCGTCTTCCAGAGTTTCCCCGCCTCATAATTGGTCATCGGCAAGTCGTATAATTTCCCCAACGCCCGAATCAGCGCCAAATCTGCCCCTGCACCTCCTACAAGGTCTAGAATCGCAATGGGATTGGCTGCTACTGCGATCGCCTTATAGCGAGCAAACTTCCAGATTAACGCCTCCGCTTCGCGATCGCGCAACTCCAACGTCTTGCGGGCAATATTGACGCTGGCTTCCCGCGCCTGTACCATCGCATTCAACGCCAACAAGCTGCGTCCCTCGCGGTTGAGTAACTCCAACAGCTTGTGCTTCAGTTCGTCTACCTGCGGCTTCGGCGTCTCCCACTCATACGTCACCCGTCCATCGGGCCATTCTAAGCGCATCTGGCGCGGAATTGGATCGGCTGCAACCCGGACAATTTCATTCGGCGTGAGTAGCTTGCTTTGCGCTTCCGTCGCGCCCAACTGCTGTAACTTGCGATAAATCGCCTCAATATCCTGTTCCGGGTACAAATCCGTTTTATTAAACACCAAAATTAGCGGTTTCTGGGCTTGTTCCAACTCCAGCAGCGCCTGATATTCCGTCCGGGTAATATCTCCCGCCACAATAAATAGAATTAAATCGGACTGACGCGCCACCGATCGCGCCATCTCCGCCCGCGCTTGTCCTTGAATCTCATCTAACCCTGGCGTGTCAATTAACTCAACTTGCACCTTGCCATTATTCTGAGGCGTCCACCGCACCGAACGCGGCCATTGCGTCACCCCATTTAACGGCCCCGTTTGCAAAACCTTTTCTCCCATTAAGGCATTGAGAACGGCCGACTTCCCGCGACTGACTAAACCAAACGCCGCGATCCGAATTACCCCTTGGTCGAGTTTATCTAAGCTGGACTTTAAGACCTCAACTTCCGGCTTTAAGGCCGCTTGCAGGCTTGGGTTCAGGGCAATTTGCCGATGGCGGTTGAGTTGTCCATACTGCGCGATCGCCTGTTTCAGACTCGCGCGGGCGCTTTTGAGATGAGACTCTTGCAGGTTCGGTTGAGGAGAAGGTGAGTTGCTCAAGGTGGAATTGCACAGAAAAACGGGCTATATCCATTCTCTCTTAGCGTTTAATGACTCAAATGGCAAGGGGAGTGCGGATTCTTCGACTGCTCGCGCGCGCGAGTGGGGGTTAGACCCACCGAGCTGCTCAATTTGATGATAATTTTTCGCGATCGCCTGCTACAAATTCATAAAAAATTCAGTTTCTGGCTCTGAATTGTCTATCCTAAAGCAGATTTTCAACATTGGATTTGCAGCGACACTATAAGAGATTTGCAAATCACAGTCAAAATCTATAAAAACGACCAGAGTTTAAAATACCATTAACCTCTTGAACTAAGAGGATGGGTTATGTCTGGCTCGGTGACAGCAGGCTTTTATTCCTAAAGTTTTTAGCAGTAAAAGCCTGCTCTTCTAAATTCCTAGGAATTGCCTTTGCTCCAAGACGATCTATTGATTGATAGCCAAGGGCTAAGTCAAACTGAGTTAGGCGAGTTGAGGCTGTCTTAACTTGATGGAGTACGACTCTAACCCTCCAAAAATTGGCTCGATCGGTCGCGCTATGCTAGAGAAAATCGCTAACCGACCATTGTTTCTATGCTTAAACTTCTCCGAAAAATCTCCTGGAGTCTAGCCCTTTTTGCGATCGCGCAACCTTCTGAAGCTTCATTTGCTCAAACCCAACCCCCTCCTAGCGTTAGCGGTTGTCTGACTGGATATCCCGATGGCAGCTTTCGCGGCAACCAACCCGTGACGCGCTACGAGTTTGCAGCCGCCTTAAACACCTGTTTAGATGGAGTCAACTCGCAGTTAGAAGGCATTAGCCAAGACGCTCCAACTGCTGAAGAAATTGCTAATTTTAGGCGCTTGCTAGAACAAAATCGCCGGGAACTCGACAGCCTCAATCAACGGTTGGATAGACTCAACTAAGGTCATGGAAATTGTCGATCTCCGACCCGATGCTAGCGATCGCATTCACCAAGTTGCGACTTTGTTAGTTGAGGGTTTTCGGGAACATCACCCCCAGGCTTGGCCGACGTTAGACAGTGCTTTAGCAGAAGTCCAAGCATTTTTTGGCGAATCGCGGATTAGCCGAATTGCGATCGCACCTGCTGGCTTCGTCTTAGGATGGATTGGGGGGATTCCCAGTTATGGCGGTCATGTTTGGGAATTACATCCCCTGGTGGTGCATCCTGCCTGTCAAAACCAAGGCATTGGTCGGGCTTTGGTAGCAGATTTAGAGCAGCAAGTCGGTCAGCGAGGGGGGTTAACCTTATGGGTGGGAACCGATGACGAAAATGCTCAAACTTCCCTTTCGGGTGTATCGCTTTATCCCAATACCTTAGAAAAACTTGCCCAGATTCAAAACCTACATCGCCATCCCTATGGGTTTTATCAAAAATGTGGGTTTACTTTAATTGGCGCAATGCCCGATGCTAATGGTCGAGGCAAACCCGATCTGTTTCTCGCAAAATCAGTAGATACGCATCTTTAGGGGTTCTAGCGGACAAAATGGTATAACAGAAGACGTTGGTTTCAGCCGCATCAATCGCCGCTCTTTTTCTGGGTACTCGCTCAATGGCTTATGCTCGTCGGTACTTTCGCTTCAGGTCAAAAATTTGGCCTGAAGAACTAGAGGTATTGCATTTTGGTACCTCTGGTTATCCTTTACTTCTATTTCCTAGCAGTTGCGGGCGATTTTTTGAGCCAGAGGATCGCGGTTTAATTGCGAGTTTGCGTTGGTACATTGATAGCAGTTATGTTCAAATCTTTTGTTTAGATACGCGAGATTGGGAAACATTTTTTGCGTCTAATTTAACGCTTCAAGAACGGCGCGATCGCTGGTTGTTACTCGAACGTCATTGGGTGAAAGAATTTATCCCCTATGCTTGCGATGAAGCCCAAAATGATTTTCTGGTGGTTGCTGGCTGTGCCCTTGGTGCTACCCATGCGCTCAATTTAGCTTTACGGCATCCTACGCGGGTTCGTCGCTGTTTGGCGATGGGTGGCATTTACGATCTCGCCCATAGTTCTGCGGTTTTTAGCGAGTTTTCCTCAGCCGAAAAAGAGCAAGAACTCTATTTTATGAATCCAATGGCTTATATGGCGAATATGAGCCGCGATCGCTGGGTTGATTTAGGGGGATTAAATACCGATATTAAACTCCTCACAGCCCATGAAGATGGAGGATTAAGCGAGCATTTGCAGCTCTCAGAACTTTTGCACCGCAACCGCATCCCCCATCATTTAGAAGTGTGGAATGGCGGTCATGATTGGCATACTTGGGCCGCTCAATTGTCAGCCTTTGCTTAGAATCGAGTAAACAACGGCAAGACGAGGGTGACAAAATAATAAACTAAAGGTGCGGTAAAGACATAGCTATCGGCGCGATCGAGAATGCCTCCATGTCCGGGAATGAGTTGTCCGGAATCTTTAACGCCAGCATCTCGCTTCATCATTGATTCGGTGAGATCGCCCAATAAGCTAGCAATGCCAATCATTAACCCAAACGCAAACCCCGTTAATAAACCATGCGGCCAATCTAAATACCGCGCCCCCACCAACGCGATCGCAATACTCCCCATCACGCCAAATAACGCCCCTTCTACGGTTTTCTTCGGGCTAATCTGCGTCAGGCGCGTCCGTCCAAACATCCGACCAAATGTATAAGCGCCAATATCCGCCGCCCAGATGCACAGGAAGGTTAAAAGCGTTACGGTTAACCCTAGGGGCAGCGCTTGCCAGTTTGTCCAATCCTCCGGCCAGTAGGCGTCTAAGGGCAGGTTGCTGGTGGCTTGGGCGTCTAGCGATCGCAATCTCACCCAATAACTGGGTAGATAGCCGCAATAAAATAAGCCCAAAATGGAAGCGGCGATATCGGCGATCGTCGCGAGTTTAGGCTGAAACAATAAATAAAAGCAAATAAAGGTGGCGGCGACGGGTAAAACGGCATCTGCTAGGGGCGAGGAGAGCGTACAGATGACTAATAAAATCAAGCTAACCACAATGGTGGTTTTAGCCGCCGGCGCAATCCCTTTTGCTCTCACCAGTTGAAAGTATTCTAACTGACCGAGATAGACAATTGCCCCAAAACATAAGGTAAAGTACCATCCGCCTAGGATCGTCATAGGTAGCGCGATCGCGATCGCTACTAGACCGCTGAGGATGCGCGACCACGGCAGGGAGAAGCTAGGACTAGAAGAGAACTCGGATGGTGAGGACATTATCGGGTTAAGAAAGTTAAGAAACGATTTCGCTTACTTTAACGACTTTAAGCGCTCATTTGTTTTTTGTCATTCACGCTATCTTGATTTTGCCGCACTCTGCCAGAACTAGCACGGATTCAAAAGTTCAGACTCGCGCCTGCTGCTAGAGTTCCCTAATCTAATTTCTCGCCACTTAAGATAAAAATGGGGTTGACTGCTGCAAAGGTTTGATAAATCCCGCGTTTCTCTAAACGGTTAATGGAAGACTGAACCACCTCAATATTGCGGACTTGCAGTTCTGCGAATCCTTCGGAAATCGCATACAAGTTTTCTAGGCTGCTAGCAGTGGCGACAATTCGACCTTGGGGCGTTAAGTGTTGCCAAACGGCTTTTAAGATATCTTTAATCGGTCTACCCCCCTCAATACAGACGCGCTGGGGACGATGGGGTAAATCTTGCAAGCATTCTGGGGCACTTCCTTCAATCACTTCTACGTTAGAAACCTCAAAGCGATCGCAGTTTCGCCGAATCAGCGCCGCCACATCCTCATCCCGTTCTACGGCAATAATTTTACCTTGCGGACAGAGCAATCCCGTTTCTACTGGAATCGTCCCCGTTCCCGCCCCAATATCCCATACCACCGAATTCGGTTGCAGTCGCAAAGCCGAAATCATCAACAGGCGAACTTCTCGCTTGCTCAGAGGAATACCCGGAAGTCTCTCAAACCAATCATCTGGAATTCCCGGAGTGACATAAGGCCAGCGCATAAGCGATCCGGTAAAAACAACTGTATCTCACCTTTGCAAAGCGAAGATTGTGTTTATCCTACCAAACCTTACCAGTCGCCTCATCTACCTGCACTGAGGAGTACGATAAATTCAACGATTCGAGAGTTCCGGCTATGCGACGAGATTCCATCTTTTATCAACTGTTCCAACAATCGCCGGAACTGTTATTTGAGCTACTGGAAAATCCACCAATCAATGCTGAGAACTATCGCTTTGATTCAGTTGCAGTGAAAGAACCTAAGTTTGAAATTGATGGGGTCTTTCTCCCACCTGAAGCGGAAACGCCCGGAGTTGTTTTTTTCTGTGAAGTGCAGTTTCAAAAGGATGAACAACTGTATGAGCGATTGTTTGGAGAGTCGTTTCTCTATTTTTACCGCAACCGCGATCGCTTTGAAGACTGGCAGGCTGTCGTCGTTTATCCATCGCGGATCGTCGAGCAAAGTCAAACCTTACCCTATGAAGATTTACTCAATGGCGATCGCGTTCATCGCGTTTATTTAGATGAACTGGGCGAAATGGCTCAATTACCGTTAGGGGTTGCTTTAATGGTCTTAACCACGCTTCGAGAAGATCGAGCCGCACTAGAAGCGCGAAATTTGTTAGCGCGCTCGCAACAGGAGCTACCTCCACCCACAAATCGTGCCATCCTAGAGATGGTAACAACGATTATGACGTATAAATTTGCCAATCTCAGTCGGCAAGAGGTTGAAGCGATGTTAGGAATTACCTTACAACAAACGCGGGTCTATCAGGAAGCCAAAGCGGAGGGACGCGAAGAGGGAGAGCGATCGCTGATCCTGCGCCTTCTCACTCGACGGGTTGGGGAAGTCCCCGAACCTCTCAGAAAACAAATCGAGACGCTGGCGATCGCTCAATTAGAATCGCTAGGAGAGGCGTTACTAGATTTTTCCAATCTATCTGACCTAGAAAGTTGGTTGGCTGCAAGGGAAACCTAAGTTTTCAACCTTTAACCACCTTAATGGTTTTTAAGGTGGGATCGCTGCATCCGGTCAGGCTCCCCCCTAAGTTGAGAACTTGCTGTAAATAATCTAGAGTCGCTAGGTTAATTTCCTCTCCAGGCATTAAAGCCGGAATTCCGGGAGGGTAAGGGCAAATCATTTCCGCACAAATCCGCTCGTCTGCCCGTTCAATCGGGACGCTTTCTGTGGCAGCAAAGAACGCTTGCCGAGGGGATAATGAAGGATAGAGCCGAAAGGAGGAAGGATGAATAAACAAAAATTCTTCTTTCCACCGGCTAAAAACAGTCTGTTCTTGAGAAGGGATGCTTAAAGATATCCGAGTTTGGGCTAACTGACGAAAAGCGTTAACCATTGTCTCAATATCAGTCAGCGTATTCCCTAAGCTGATAATAAAGGTCAGGTGTTGCCTAGAAGGTAACTCCGCTGTGACGCCAAACTGTTGGCGTAAAATTTCATCCGCTTCATAGCCGCTTATCCCTAATTTACCGAGGTTCACGCTCATTCGGGTTGGGTCTAAAGTCACAAAACCGGGTGTATGAGCGGCGTGCAAAACAGATAAATTGGGAATTTGAGCAATTTGAGAGTAACAGTGTTTGGCGAGTTGTAGAGTTTTGCTCATTAATGCTTCGCCGTGGAGAGCCATTTGTTGGCGGGTTGCATCTAAAGAGGCCAGTAACAGATAGCTAGGGCTAGTCGATTGGAGGAGGCGCAAGGCTTGAGAAATGCGATCGCCATCAATTCGTTGCCCTTGAAGATGGAGCATAGAAGCTTGAGTCATTGCCCCTAATACCTTATGTGCCGATTGTACGGCTAAATCTGCACCGCTGGCCAGGGCAGAGGGGGGGAGGTCTGGGTGAAAGGCGAAATGGGGGCCGTGTGCTTCGTCTACAAGTAGGGGAATTCCGTGTTGATGACAAATTTGGGCGATCGCCCCCACATCCCCACACGCGCCATAATAGGTGGGATAGACGAGCATCACCGCTTTGGCATCGGGGTGGACTTGCAGGGCATTGGCGACTGCATTCGGTGTAATACTGTGGGCTAAATCGAGATCGGGGTCATATTCTGGCGTCACAAAAATGGGGATAGCCCCCGATAAAATCAAACCTGCGATCGCGCTTTGATGCACATTGCGCGGCAAGATAATCTTATCGCCCTCGCCACAAGTCGCTAAAATCGCCGCCATCACCCCACAAGTTGAGCCATTTACCAAAAACCAAGTGCGTTCTGCACCAAAAGCTTCTGCGGCTAGGTTTTGTGCGGCTTCAATCGCCCCGCAAGGCGCAAATAAGTTATCGAGTTCGGGTAACTCCGGCAAATCCGCACGAAATACCTGTTCTCCTAGGACATCTCGCAGTTGTGGCGAAACCCCGACCCCGCGCTTATGTCCTGGCGCATAAAACGCGGCGTCGGGTTTGTTAGCCAATTCTTGGAGAGCTGTTAATAAAGGGGTTGTTGCTTGAGGCGTTTGCATCGTTAGCTACATCGGGTAGATTGCCACTCTGGAGAAGACAAGGGAGTTTGGCATTGGGGGAAGAAGAATTTTTGGGATCTGTTCAACAACTCTACTCAGCACCGATCGCGAAGCACTTTGTTATGGACTCCGCGAAACTGTATTCCCCACTGACTAAACCCTATTTTGACAGATGTCAGAGACGCGCTTTCTTTTTACTCTAGGGGAAGTTGGCTCTCAGAGAACTCATATTGTGATTAATCCGATTCCTCAACCCGCTCCCCCCGCTCCTCCCGTCCCCGAACCCATACCCGATCCCGTTCCCAGTCCAGTTCCCTCCCCCGTCCCCGAACCCATCCCCAACCCCGTACCCGAACCCGTTCCTGCACCCATTCCGCAACCCGTTCCCGCGCCAGTTCCTCAACCGATTCCTGGCCCGGCACCCCAACCGGTTCCGCAACCCCAGTAAAATAAGCTTGATAGCTGTAGCTCTAAAGATGAGGACAATACCCCTTGCTGAAGCGATCGCCCATAGAGGGCTTCCTTACTTGGCTATAGCTTCAATTGCGAACTTAATTTTACTGCCCACGAATCTAAAATGCTCAGAGCTGGAATTGTTGGACTGCCAAACGTTGGTAAATCAACGCTATTTAATGCCTTAGTGGCGAATGCGAAGGCACAAGCTGCAAATTTTCCGTTTTGCACGATTGAACCGAATGTGGGAGTGGTTGCGGTTCCAGACGAACGCCTGGAAGTTTTGGCCAAAATTTCTAATTCTGAGCAAATTATCCCCACTCGGATTGAGTTTGTGGATATTGCAGGCTTGGTAAAGGGTGCCAGTCAAGGTGAAGGTTTAGGTAATCAGTTTTTAGCCAATATTCGCGAAGTGGATGCGATTGTCCATGTGGTGCGTTGTTTTGAAGATGATGACATTATTCATGTGTCGGGTTCTGTCGATCCGGTTCGCGATATTGAAGTGATTAATCTGGAATTGGCATTGGCGGATTTGTCCCAGGTGGAACGCCGGATCGATCGCGCGCGCAAGCAGGCGCGGGGAAATAAAGAGGCTCAGGTTGAAGTCGATGCGTTGGAGAAGTTGCTGGCGGTTCTCAATCAAGGTCAATCCGCGCGGAATGCTAATCTGACGGAGGAAGAAGCGGAGTCGGTACAATCTTTGGGTCTATTAACGGCTAAACCTGTCATTTATGCCACGAATGTCACTGAAGACGATTTGGCGGCGGGGAATGCTTGGGTGGAGCAAGTCCGCGAGGTAGCCGTTCAAGAACAGGCTCAAGTAGTGGTGGTTTCGGCTCAGGTGGAATCTGAGTTAGTGGAATTGTCGGAAGCAGAACGAGTCGATTTTCTCTCGGCGTTGGGGGTAGAGGAGGGCGGTTTGCGATCGCTCATTCGCGCCACCTATAATCTGTTGGGTCTGCGAACCTACCTGACGACGGGACCGAAGGAAACTCGCGCTTGGACGATTACGGCCGGAATGAAAGCTCCCCAAGCGGCAGGCGTGATTCACACGGATTTTGAGCGCGGTTTTATTCGAGCCGAGACGGTTGCTTACCAGGATTTAGTCGCTACGGGTTCGATGAGTGCGGCAAAAGAGAAAGGTTTAGTGAGAAGCGAAGGCAAGGAGTATGTCGTCCAAGAGGGCGATGTGTTGCTCTTCCGCTTTAATGTCTAGCCACTCTAAGAAGAGACGTTCTTTCTAGGGCGTCTCTATCGCCTTCTAGACCTAGCGGTTTCCCTGAATAATGTGTTTCGTGGTCGTCAAGCTCTCTAGCCCAATTAAACCGCGACGGAAGCCCTTTTGGTTAGACATTCCCAGGAAGATTGCGCTTCCGCGTTGGGGATGGCGATAGAAGCGAGGGCTATTGTTGATGAAGGCGGCGGCGCTATTGATTAACAGCGCGAATTGGCGGCTCTCATGATAGGATTCTGTCACCAGACAGTTGGCATGACCGCTGCTATAGCGATTCATCCAGGCGATCGCAAACTCTAAGTTTTCGACGCTCTTAAACGTCACCACTTTGCGTAAATAGGCTTGACTCCACTCACTAGGATTCGCCACGATTAGCTCTGGAAACTCGGCAACTAAAGCCGGATCTCCCCGCAATTCAAAGCCTTTTTCTTTCAAGCCGTTGAGCAGCGTGACTAGGGCGGTATAACTCTGATCGTGGTGAATCAAGACCTTTTCAATGGCATTGACGGGATCGGGTTCGCTTTGGTGCGAATCAATAATCATCCATCGCGCCAAATCCAAGCTACCCGAAAGCCCCCAATACAGATAACAATTGCCCATTGCGGACTTTAAGACAGGGGCGGTTGCCTGTTTAACGACCTGTTCGACGAGGCTAGGGCGACCGTAGGGAATAATCAGGTTAATGTATTGATCGAGCTTTACGAGGTCGCGAATGGATGCGCCCGGATCGGCCGGTAATAATTCTAAGCTACTAGGCGGCAAACCCGATTCTTCGATGGCTCGCTGAAGCACCTGAGCAATAATGGTATTGGAGTTAATGGCTTCGCTGCCTCCTCGCAAAACCAGGCTATTAGCCGTTTTTAGGCACAAGCCGGCTGCAATGACGCCCAGTTCGGGAAAGGCTTCGTAAATTAGGGCAATTGTCCCCAGGGGCATTCTCTGACAGTAGGTTTGACAATACTCGACTTGATAGGGAGTGCTGAGGGCTTCTTGGATTGGATCGGGCAGTTCGGCGAGTCGATGGAGAATTTGGACTGCTGTTTGCAGGCGTTCGGGAGTTAGTTTCAGCCATTCCAAAATTAAATCGGGAACGGCCATTTCGCGGGAGGCTTCGAGATCGAGGGTATTGGCTTCGAGAATGTTATCGATGGCTTTTTCTAAAGCCCCTGCCATCGCTTTAAGGGTCTGATTGCGATGGACTCCCTTAGCGTTTGCTAATTCTAAGGAAGCCTGGTAAGCGCGGCTAACGGCTGCCGTCGCGGTGGGTGAAGGAACAGTGGAGTCAGTTGTCATCTAGAACGTCTGTAAGCCAGCCATTGCATGAGTGCCAGCAGTAGGACAACTAACAGCGGCACCATAACCCAGAGAATAATATCAAAGCCTGATGGAGAAACGAGAAATACTAAAGAAAGCCACACAACGGGCAGCACGAGGATGGTAAACAGGGCAACGGATAAGTAATGTTCTCGGAGTCCGGAGTGCGCTTTGATCCACTGATGACCTGTCCAGCACCATGCTTTTTTATAGGGATAGTTGGTTGAGAGTTGTTCGATAACGTGACCGTTTTCTTCAACAACAAAGATTTGCTGGCATTTATTGCAGCCAAAGGCTTCGGTCAAGGTAATCGGAGTAATCCGACCCCGGCGACCGCAAGGGCAAGGGTAGTCAGCGTTGAGGTCTATTTTTTGAGCTTTCTGGGATGGCACAAGCAGCAGTCGAACTAACTAAAATAAATTTAAAACCACCTGAAGCAAAAGGGGATTTGGAAGTTTCCCCGTAGATACTCTTTAAGCGTACAAGTTTGAGCGGCTACTGCCAACCAAACGTTTACTCCTCTACGAAGTAGAGGATGGGCAAATTTTAGCATTGCTAGCTGGGAGAAGGAGGAGATTTATTGAGGATATCCGCCTGTTAACTTGGCTTTATCCCTTTGGGTAGATTTCAAAAGCGGGTAACGCGATTCGAACGCGCGACATTCACCTTGGCAAGGTGACGCTCTACCACTGAGCTATACCCGCAAAATTCATTGCTTATCTATACTCTCAAAAAGACCGGAGCTTGTCAACCCCCTCTAGCTCGAAAGAAAAACAATCTCGGCTAAGGGCTTGTTGCGATCGCGACCGGGCGTTTTCTTGCAAGCGATCGAGCGTTTCAATAAAATCGCGAATGCCTTGAAACTGGCGATAAACCGACGCAAAACGGACATACGCCACTTCGCTCAACGGTTGCAGCCGCAGCAATACCATTTCACCAATATCGCTACTGCTGACTTCGGGAGTAGCTTGTTGTTGAAGTTCTGCTTCAATTTCATCGACGAAGGCTTCTAGGCGTCCCAAGGGAATCCCGGTTTTCTCGCAAGCTCGCACGACACCGCGCAACAGCTTGGAACGGTCAAAGGATTCTCGCTGTCCATCCCGCTTGATCACCGTAATGGAAACGTATTCGATCCGTTCGTAAGTAGTAAAGCGACGCTTGCAGTTTAAGCATTCGCGCCGCCGCCTAACACTCTGACCAGCTTCTGCTGCTCGCGATTCTAAAACTCGACTATCTGTGTGCTGGCAGAATGGACACCGCATGATCGAAGCCTTTCAAGCAGGATGGACGAACAAAAGCGTTATTTGCCGATGCGAGGGGGTTCGCGGAAGGCGATCGCAAAGAAAAGCGTACCGATCGCTAAAGCCAGAATCAAGATATAAGCAGCGCTTTCCATGTCAGAAATTCCTGATACTTTCCCTTTTAGTTTACCGAATAATGGCGATCGAAACGCACTTGAGCAGTTTTAAACAACAGGGGCAGGAAAATCCCACCCCTATTGCGGCTAACAGCTCAAGCTCGTACTAAACCGCCTCTTTCTTCCGAGTGGATTTGTCGCCCACTTTTTGGAACAGACCAAATTCCACTTGTTCTTCAAGGTCAGCATCCACCCCAGCGAATACATCGCGGAAGATGGTTCTCGAACCATGCCAGATATGACCAAAGAAGAACAACAAGGCAAATACGGCGTGACCGTAGGTGAACCAACCGCGAGGGCTAGTCCGGAATACCCCATCAGAGCCTAACGTTTCGCGGTCAAACTCAAACGGTTCGCCCAATTGTGCCTTACGGGCAAATTTCTTGACGCTAGCGGGATCTTCAAAGGTTTGACCGTCGAGATCGCCACCGTAGAAGCTAACTGTAACGCCAGCTTGCTCGAAGCTATAGCGAGATTCAGCCCGACGGAAGGGAATGTCAGCGCGAACAACGCCATCTTTATCCGTCAGGATAACCGGGAAGGTTTCAAAGAAGTTGGGCATCCGACGAACGGTGAGTTCGCGGCCTTCAGCATCCTTAAATACCGGGTGTCCTAACCAGCCAGTGGCAATTCCATCACCTTGGTTCATCGGACCTGTCCGGAACAAACCGCCTTTAGAGGGGTTATTGCCGATGTAGTCGTAGAAGGCCAATTTCTCAGGAATTTGCTCCCAAGCTTCACCCAGGCTGCTGCCATTGGCAACGCTCGATTGAACGCGACGTTCAATTTCCTGTCTGAAGTAGCCTTGATCCCACTGATAGCGGGTCGGGCCAAACAGTTCAATGGGAGTTGCCGCAGAACCGTACCACATGGTTCCTGCTACAACGAAAGCGGCAAAGAAAACGGCTGCAATACTGCTTGATAAAACGGTTTCAATGTTCCCCATCCGCAGGGCTTTGTAAAGCCGTTCGGGGGGACGAACAGTCAAGTGAAATAAACCAGCAATGATACCAACAATACCGGCTGCAATGTGGTGAGCAACAATCCCACCCGGATTAAAGGGGTTAAATCCGGCGGGTCCCCATTCGGGGGCGACGGGTTGAACGCTACCTGTAATGCCGTAGGGGTCAGAAATCCACATTCCCGGCCCAAAGAGTCCGGTGAGGTGGAAAGCACCAAAGCCAAAGCACAGTAAACCGGATAAGAACAGGTGAATGCCGAACATTTTCGGCAAGTCGAGTGCGGGTTCGCCGGTACGGGGGTCGGTGAACAGTTCTAAGTCCCAATAAACCCAGTGCCAGCAAGCGGCTAAGAACAGCAAGCCCGATAAGACGATGTGAGCGGCTGCAACGCCTTCAAAAGACCAGAAACCGGCATTGGTTACGGTTTCGCCAGTAATGCTCCAGCCCCCCCAGGAGTCTGTTACCCCTAAGCGGGCCATGAAGGGCATGACGAACATGCCTTGACGCCACATCGGATTCAGGACGGGATCGCTCGGATCGAAAATGGCTAGCTCATATAACGCCATTGAGCCAGCCCACCCTGCAACCAGGGCGGTGTGCATCAGGTGTACAGCAATCAGACGACCTGGATCGTTCAGGACGACTGTGTGTACTCGGTACCAGGGTAGTCCCATTGACTACGCTCCTCCTCTAATACTTTCTAGATGAACGAGTCTGCCAACCTCTTAAGAAAGTTGGAACAGAGCTTTTCGTGCTAGTTGACCCAAGACTAATCCTCACATTTATTCTGCGAGAATTCAACGCTATTGCGCCGGGAATGTCGCTCTAGTGCAGCGACGCCAACGCACTTTTTTGAGAGGGTTTTTCAGTTCGCCCCTGTCTCAAGGGACAGGTTCTCTATCTGAAATTTTTTGTGTTTTGCTGAAGGGGCTGCCCGCATGAGTGCGATCGCCTTGGTGAGTGCAGTCCACTTAGAATGATGGTTTAATCCACCGATTAAACGTCAGAAACCTAACAAGCCAAGGCTATAGGTTTGCTAACGGGTTTATCATGAGAATGAATATAACGAATTGTAACCAGTGTTGGAACCTATTGCAAGCTGGTTTGGGAGTTGAGCAACAGGTTTATCAAAAAGCAATTTTTTGCGTCAACATTTCTTTATAATTTTTAACGAAAAGCAACAGAGGGACAAGCAATGGCGAATATCAAGTTTGTTAAGGAAGGTAAAGAGGCGATCGCCGCAGATGGGGCCAATTTAAGGCTAAAAGCCCTGGAAAATGGCATCGATCTTTACAGCGTCTTCGGCAAAATGATGAATTGTGGAGGATACGGTCAATGCGGCACCTGTATTGTAGAAATTGTCGAAGGCATGGAAAACCTCTCGCCCCGTACCGACGTAGAAAAGCGCAAGCTCAAGAAGAAGCCTGACTCCTATCGCCTTGCTTGTCAAACGCTCGTTCAGGGATCGGTTTCTATCAAAACCAAGCCTTGAGGTGAAAATGGTATTCTAGGTAGTGATTTTTCCACTATTTACGAGAGAGGCTTAATTGCAATGGAAGTTAACGATCTAGGATTTGTTGCCAGTATTTTATTCGTCCTAGTCCCCAGCGTCTTCCTGTTGATTCTGTATATTCAAACGGCTAGCCGACAAAGCGATAATAGTTAGTCACTGGTCAATGGCAGGTCAATCCATCAAAGGTTCGCAAAAATTATTTCTGGCGCTTTGAAACTTTGGCAGGAAAGACAACAAAGAAAGAAGGATGAAGCTAATGAGTCATCCTTCTTTTTATTGTCGGGGAAAAGCGATCGCGCCCCTTTGGCTAAATGAGACGATTTTAATCAACCGTCCGCGCGAGCAGAACCGGACAATTCGCCTTGACGCGCACGTAATCGGAGAGCGAAGTTCCCAGCAGGCGGTCAATATCAGGTAGCGTTTTGGCAACCGAAGGACGGCGGTCGGGAGAACCGAGGATCAGCAGATCGACGTTTTTCTCATCTGCGATCTGGCAAATCGTTTCACCAGCATTACCGCGACCGATCGTTGCGGATACAGACACGCCTGCTTGTCTGGCTTGGGCCATTGCTTCAGACAAAACGGGATCTTCTTCAATCGTTGTAATTTTTGAATTGGGATTAACGTGAACGAGCAGCAGCTCGCTATTGGGAATCTCGCGTAAAAAGGACAACGCTAGCTTGATGCATTGTTGTGCGGCTTCAGATCCATCGGTAGCAACCATAATGCGCCGGATTTTCTTGACGTAGATATCGTCTTTGATCAACAACATCGGACGCGAAGTGAGTTGAAAGACGTACTGACTCACCGAGTTTTTCAAAATCGATTCTAAGCGACCGAGAGCGCGAGAACCCATCACAATCAGGTCAGAATCTTCTTCTTCAGCAATTTGCAGCACCAGGTCTTTCGATGCACTTTTAAACCCACTCGGAACTCGGAACTCGTAACTTAATTACTGCGATCGCCAACGCTTCTGAACCGGATGCAGTCCTGCTAACTTAGCGACTAACTCCGTCGGTATTTTTTTCGCTTCTTCAGACCCTACCCATTCAGCTAACTGAAGTTTCATCAAGCGGGAACGATGGGTCGAAGAGGGTTCGAGGGCAATTTGTTCTAACTTTTTGATATAGTTAATCCGATTTTTAAACGCCGTTTGACGTTCTTCGTAAGTTTCCGGGACGTTAAAGCGCACCACGCCGGCGACGTAGACAAATTGACACTGAACATCAAAACTTCCTCCGACAGCCGCTCCTGAGCCAGCAAAGTCGGCATAGAAGTCCTTGAGAAGGATTAATCCTCCAGGCGAGTCTTCCGCAATGGATAAAAACTGTCCGCTCTGAAACAAAGAGACAGGAACAGACGAAACGCCCTCATTTTCTCGTTCGGCTGGCTTCATCTGTAAAGACGACAGGGAAAGGACTTGCATAAATATAAGCGCAAGGGAGAGAATCAACTCTCTCTCGTTATATATCCCACAATGGGATAAATATGCACCTAATTTTACGTTTAAACAACAATTAATTTTTGCATTTTACGGTTGCAATTGTTTAAAATTGCCCACCCCTTTCTACCTGTTTAGGTTTACCCCTACCGAATCAATAACCAGGGGGGTTCGCTACCTCTGCCATCGTCCTTTTTCAAGGAGGAAGTTCTTTCCTCCTTGAAGCCGGTTAAACGATTTCTGATTTAGCTTGTACCGTAGTTTGCGGTTGCGGTTGGAACTGGAACAGCGAGTAAACGACGTTCCGGCGGATCGAAATCATCATTTCCAGGAACAGTTCGTAGCCTTCACTCTTATACTCAATCAGCGGGTCTTTTTGCCCGTAGCCGCGCAACCCAACTGACTCGCGCAACGCATCCATTTGTTGGAGGTGTTCGCGCCAGAGGGTATCAATTTGCTGCAAGATAAAGAAACGCTCGGCTTGACGCATCAGACCGGGTTGAATTTGGTCAATTTGGGCTTCTTTGAGGTCGTAGGCGATGCGAATCTGTTCGTGCAGGAAAGTCTTCATTTCTGCGAAGCTGAGGTCTTCGAGTTGTTCGGGTTCCAAGTCCGCCAGCAGATAGACGAATTCCTTTACCTTGCTAACCAGTTGTGCGAGTTCCCAATCTTCAGGGGGTAACTCTGGGTTAACGTAGGCTTCTACGATGTCATCCATCGTTTTTTCGGCGTATTTAATCACCTGTTCTTTCAGGTCTTGACCTTCAAGGACGCGGCGACGTTCGGCGTAGATGGCGCGACGCTGGTTGTTCATTACCTCGTCGTACTCAAACACCTGTTTGCGGATGTCGTAGTAGTAGGTTTCAACCTTTTTCTGAGCGCCTTCTAACGAGCGAGTTAGGATACCCGATTCAATCGGCATATCTTCTTCAACTTTAAACGCTTCCATCAGACCGCGAACGCGATCGCCTCCAAAGATCCGCAGCAAGTTATCTTCCAAACTTAGGAAGAACTTGGTTGCGCCAGGGTCCCCTTGGCGTCCGGCGCGTCCCCGCAGTTGGTTATCGATCCGGCGAGAGTCGTGGCGTTCTGTCCCGATGACGTACAAGCCGCCTAAATTGACCACTTCTTCATGTTCGCGATGAGTGAAAACTTCGTATTCTTCGCGAATGCGGTTAAACACTTCCCGCAATTTTTGAATCACGGGGTCTTCCGTGGGGGCTTTTTCCGCAGCAACAGCGACCTTATCTTCGGCGGCTAACTCCGAGAGCGATCGCTCTCCGTACTGCTTCACCGCAAAGTCTACCGCCTCTTTGAGTAACTTTTCAGTTTCCTTGGATAACTCTGTCGGGAAAATCTGAGGGGAAGCCTTCCAGGTTTTCACCTTCTTATTGTCGCCAAACCCTTGTCCGCCCCCTTTACCGCTTGTTGCTGGAACTTTGGCTAAGTTGAAATTGCCTTCTTCATCGGGTTGGACAATGCGGGGCATAAAGTATTCCCGCAGTTTCAAGCGGGCCATGTAGTCCGCATTTCCCCCTAAGATAATATCGGTTCCGCGTCCGGCCATGTTGGTGGCGATCGTTACGGCTCCCTTGCGTCCGGCTTGGGCGACAATTTCCGACTCCCGTTCCACATTTTCCGGCTTCGCATTCAGCAGTTGGTGCGGAACTTTTAACTCAGTCAGGAGGGTTGATAGCACCTCAGACTTTTCAACGCTGGTAGTTCCCACCAGTACCGGACGACCCTTTTCGTGCATTTCTGCACAGTCTCGCGCCACCGCCTGCCATTTACCTAACTCCGTTTTATACACCACATCGGAGAGGTCAGCCCGTTTGGTGGAGCGGTTTGTGGGGACAACCGTCACTTCCAGGTTATAAATTTTTTCAAATTCAGCCTCTTCAGTTTTCGCCGTCCCCGTCATTCCCGACAGTTTGGGATACAGCAAAAAGAAGTTCTGATAGGTAATGGTGGCTAGGGTTTGCGTTTCTGGCTGAATTTCTACATGTTCCTTGGCTTCAATGGCTTGGTGCAAGCCATCGCTCCAACGACGACCGGGCATAACGCGTCCGGTAAACTCGTCTACAATCACAATTTCGTCATTGCGGACGATGTAGTTAACGTCTTTAATAAACAGTTCCTTGGCTTTAATGGCATTAAATACAAAATGCGCCCAAGGATCTTTGGGATCGAACAGATCGTCTACGCCTAATGCTTGCTCGGCGGCGATATACCCTTCATCAGTGAGCAGGACGTTCCGAGCTTTTTCATCGACTTCGTAATGGTCGTCGCTATTGAGTTGACGGGCAACATCGGCGGCGCGCAAATACTTTTCGCTCGGACGGTCTACTTGACCGGAGATAATCAAAGGGGTACGGGCTTCATCGACCAGTACCGAGTCTACCTCGTCAATCACGCAGAAGTTAAACGGACGCTGCACGACTTCGGCCATTGAGTTGGCCATGTTATCGCGCAGGTAGTCAAACCCAACTTCGCTGTTGGTGGCGTAGGTAATGTCGCAGGCGTAGTTGCGCTGGCGTTCCTCTGGCCCCATGCTTTGTTGAATCAGACCAACACTTAAGCCCAAAAAGCGGTGAACTTGTCCCATCCACTCGGCGTCGCGGCGGGCGAGGTAGTCGTTAACGGTGATGACGTGGACGCCTTTGCCGCTGAGGGCGTTGAGATAGGCGGGGAGGGTGGAAACGAGGGTTTTTCCTTCCCCGGTTTTCATTTCGGCAATTTGTCCGTCGTGCAAGACCATGCCGCCAATCAACTGTACGTCAAAGTGGCGCATTCCCAGAACTCGGCGCGAGGCTTCTCGGACGACTGCAAAGGCTTCTGGCAGCAGCTCGTCTAGCATCTCTTTTTGCTCGTTATCGGATTTCGCCTTTGCTAGCCGCGCTTTGAATTCTGCTGTTTTGCCCACTAAATCCTGGTCGGATAGGGCTTGGACTTCTTCCTCTAGTAGCTTGATTTCGGCAACGTAAGGTTGATATTTTTTGAGCTTACGTGCATTGGGATCGCCCAACAAATTTTTCAGGAACATAGCAGAAAAAAGAGATGTTTGAAAAACGCTGTCAGCTTGGAATTGAGTGCTGTCAGATTTATTATTTTTATCCTATCACTCTCGCTGCCTATGACTGGGAAAGTTGCAGGGGGTGAATCCCGAACGAACCCAGCATTGGGCTAGAGTTTTAATTCTAATCGACCCATTCGGGGCTAAGGGTGCGAAAATTGTATTCTTCTGCCCCAAGATGACAAGTCGCGCAGTTTTTCAGGTTGACGGGTTGGGGAAATTGGACGTTGGGATGGAGAGCGTTGAAGAAGCGAGAACTGGCGATCCGGTAAGGGGTACGTTCTTCTGGGGAACGGGGGCGCGAGTAGATGCGAAGATAGTTCCAGATCAGGAGGCGTTGCGGATCGACGAGGGGTTGAATGCGGACGCCGTAGTGTTGCGGATCTTGGATGAGTTCGAGCCAGGTTTGGGTAGGGAGAACCGCCGGGGGAATGGCGATGTGACAGCTTCCGCAGTTTTCAATGTAGAGCTGTTGACCGAGGCTGTAGCGGGGAAGGACGGGATCGACGGCTTTGGTTTGGCGGACTAACTCTGTCTGCGGGGAGATTTTGGGGGTAGCGATCGCGAAGGCGCTGCCTAAGCTAATACTCCAAATGGCAATGAGGATCGTTACCACTAAGGGCGATCGCCATTTTCGCAGTTGCCCAAGGCGCTTGTTGAACCCAAACTGACGAAACATACCTCACACTCTCACTCTTGAAACTTGCAAACACCAGACTAACAGGATCGCGCGATCGTTCCTCATGAGCAACGAAGTGCAAAACGCTTGCGCTCAAAAAGTCCGAGTTTTCTGACTTTTGCGATACCCCATTGGCAAAACTCGATTGTTATACTGATTTTCGGAATCGTTGGCCAGAGTCCAGTCTTCAGGGGTTTTGTCGGATACAACACCCGACTGTTAGGTCTGAAGGGGCGACTCGTTAGTTCTTGAACTGCCCATCAGGGTTTAGATTGACAGAGGAATGCATTGAGCATGGATTGTCGTCATATTCAATTTTGTGCAAACCCGGACGCGATTGATTTCGAGCAACTGCAAGCTTTGTTTAATTTAGCGGCTTTTTGGGCAAAAGATCGGCGCGTTGAAGATTGGCAAATTGCGATCGCCAACAGCGCCCCGGTGATTAGTATGTGGGATGGACAGAAGCTCATTGGCTTTGCGCGGGCAACCTCCGATGGCATCTATCGCGCTACGATTTGGGATGTGGCAGTTCACCCCGACTATCAAGGATTGGGATTGGGTCGTAAGTTAGTAGAAACGGTTCTCAGCCATCCTCAAGTCAGCCGAGTGGAACGCGTTTATTTGATGACGACGCATCAGCAACAGTTCTACGAACGCATCGGATTTCAAAGTAACTCAACTACAACAATGGTGTTATTCAACCAACCCCTAGATACGCCCTATTCGCCAATGGCGATCGAGATTGGTTAGAGCCAAGTGTTGTTGCTAGCTTCCGCGCAGCGGTGTGCTGAGTAAAAAACCAGCGCGGTTAATCTTTGATTCGATCAGAGCGATCTTCGCAGCTTTTCCTAGGAATCTCTACAGGAATCGTCGTTCAGTTTGTCCTCAGCGTTACCCGTCTATAGCTTCAGTGGCTAGAGGAATTGAGCATTGAAGATAACAAGCGGAATGGTCGTTTAAGGGGGGGCTGACAATTTCTAAGCTACCGTTCATCAACTCCAACAAGAGTTTATTCACCATCAACGATAAGCCGGGAGAAAGTTTGCCATTAAAGGGGGCTTTGGGAGGATTGCTAGGAAACGGATCGCTCAAAAGACCCAGAGGTTCTGCCCAGTCGGTTTCAGGACGATCGTCTTTTAAAACAATAGCGACTTTTTGTAACTCTGGTATGGGTATCGCAGACAGGCAAATTTTCCCTTCGGGCATTTGCGTAATGGCGCTATCAACTAAATTGACCAAAACCGAACACGGAACCGATCGCCTCCAAATTCAACCCATTGAACTCGCACAAGTTTTTTCAAGATGAAATGATTGATCAGATAAACCAGCTAGGAAATGTAAGTGACATTATTGCACCAAATCTATATCACCATTTGTTCCTCAATCAGTGCAAACAGAGATATCCAGACGCAACACTTTGGGCGACATCAGGCTTACAAGATAAATGTCCGGATTTGTTGATTGATAAAGCTATCAGCGACTATACTATTCAATCATTCAATGAACTTGAAGCAGCACAGGTAGCTGGATTTAACACCTTTGACATCAAGGGATACATGCCATTGAATGAGTGGGTATTCTTTCATGCCAAAAGCCGCACACTCATCATTACTGATTTAGCATTTCATTTCGATCGCCAGAGTTCGCCATCTGCACAACTGATCTCCAAAATATTTGGTGGCTATCAGCAATTGCGTCCATCACTTTTAGAGAAAATTGCCACAAGAGACAAAGAGCAAGTGCGCCAATCCCTTCAACCGATTCTTGCCTGGAATTTTGAGCGGGTCATTATGGCTCATGGCAGTATCATCGAGCAGGATGGTAAACGACAATTTCAGCGAGGTTATGAGTGGTTTTTAGACGTAAAGTAATGGCTTCTATTTGGTAGATGTGGCTGGTTCTGGATAATCTGTACTGACCGTTACGGGCTGCCAAGTATCCAAATCCGTTTTGAGCCATTCCAGTTTTTCTTGAATCAAGCTCATGGCATCGATGCCTAATGCCAGTCGCATCGGTGGATGCGGACTTTCCACAGCTTGAATGATGGCTTGCGCCGCTTTTGCTGGATCGCCGGGTTGCTGACCATCCATCTCTTTGAACCACTGCAATGTTGCATCGCTCATGGTCACATAAGCATCAATCGATCGCTCGGCTACGGCTAGAGAGCGTCCGTTAAAATCGGTGCGAAATGCTCCAGGTTCAATTAACGTGACTTTAATTCCAAACGGTTCAACCTCCTTAGCCAGGGCTTCAGACGTACCTTCCAGGGCAAATTTAGCCCCACAGTAGAGGCTGCTTCCCGCAAATCCCACGAGTCCTGCTGTGGATGATAGATTCACAATGTGACCGCTGCCTTGCTGACGCATCACCGGCAAGACCGATCGCATCAGACGCAGTGCTCCAAAGAAGTTGGTTTCAAAAAATTGGTGAGTTTCAGCATCACTGACCTCTTCGAGTGCGGCAATCAGTCCATGCCCCGCATTGTTGACCAGCACATCAATGCGACCAAAAGTTGCGATCGCAGCATCAATTGCTGCCTGGATATCTTGGGACACTGTTACATCTAAACGGACAGCCTTTGCGGCTTCTGGATAATCCTCGACCAAAGATTGCAGTTGTTCTGGCTCACGAGCAGTTGCTAACAGGTAGTCGCCCTTCTGCAACACCGCTTCTGCGAGGGCACGTCCAAACCCAGTTGAGCACCCCGTAATTAACCACACTCTAGAAGCGACACGATTGTTGTCTGAGTTCATTTGCCTGCCTCCAATCAAAAACAATGAGATGTGCCTTATGTTTCTTACGGTAGGAGACAGCTATACGACTGTCCAATATATATTTGTCTAAGATTAATATGTTAAACATATAAGTACGATGGAATTACGGCACCTGCACTACTTCATCGCGGTGGCTGAGGAACTCCACTTCAGTCGCGCAGCAGAGCGGTTGTGCATTTCCCAACCTCCCCTCAGCCAGCAGATTCGGGATTTGGAAGATGAACTCGGAGTCAAGCTGTTTGAACGAACAAAGCGACAAGTACATTTAACTGAAGCAGGCAAAGTGTTTTTGGATCGCTCGTACCTGCTGTTAGCCCAACTTGAACAGGCGATCGCAGCAACTCAGCGCATCGGGCGAGGTGAGGTTGGACAGTTAGCGATCGGGTTTGTTGACTCTGCCATGTACACGTCACTCCCAGAGATGCTCAAAGGCTTTCGAGAACAGTTTCCGGCGGTAGAACTGCGATTGCAGGAAATGACAACGGCTCAACAAATTCAAGCCCTGTATGACAAACAGATTGATGTCGGCATTGTTCGTTCTGCCATCAGCGAACCAGGTTTGAGCGTAGAGTGCCTTTTGCCAGAGTCGTTGGTCTTGGCATTGCCAGAAAATCATCCGCTCTCTGCTCAAACTCAAGTGTCTCTCTCCGCATTGGCAGATGAATTCTTTATCCTCTTTCCTGCTAAATTGGGACCCGTCTTTTACCAGCAGATTATGCAGAGTTGCGAGCAAGCGGGATTTCGTCCGAAAGTGACTCAAGAGGCAGTTCAGATGCAAACGATTATCGGATTAGTGGCAGCAGGGTTGGGCATCGCGATCGTTCCTGCTTCCATGCAAAACTTCCACAGAAGTGGAGTCATTTACAGACTCTTACAAGAACAAATCTCGAATACTGGACTTTATCTCGCTTGGCGGCAGTATGGCTCTGCTCCAGTCCTCAGCGTATTTCTCAACTTGGTACGGAAGACGGCACAATAGGAGTCAGATTGTGATGGTGCGTGAGCAGTTGGGAACAATCATCTCACCTAATAACGGCTCTAAATATAGATTCTCATTGATGAAAGCTGGCATTATCAATAATAATAATAATGTCTCCCCGTTCTAGTACAGGGAGCAAACAATTTGAAGAGCCAAGTTTCAAATAAATCTCTATTACATGACCCTTTAAAGATTAAAGTAACCAATAAGTAACCTGCTTTCAATGCTGATATGTAACTGATTCTTTCTCTTTCTTTACCGGACTTGAGAGCATAACATCTTTCTCCTAAACGGCTGTATCCATAAGAGTAATCTTCTCGATTATCAAATCCGGCTTCATCCACATAAACTTTTTTATAATTTTCTATTTGCTCTAATTTTTGTATAGATTCTCGTCTTTTTTCTTCATCTCTTTTCCTGTATCTATAAGTTTTTTTGAGTTATTTCCAGTTATTAAAACCTTTCTCGCTCTGAATACAATTCATAATGAATTACATTTAATTAATCAAAATATTAAGGATAATTTGTAGCAATTTATTTTATTTTGTTCATATTTTTTACTCATNTCGTTTTATTGAGTGGTTGAACCACAATAGGGACGTATTCTTCGCTTACAAAGCTAGTTTGGGCTTTATTTGGGCTTGAAATTTGTTTAAGTCCCGTTAGCAAATTCATACCGCGACAGGCTTCTAAGCCTGATTGCGCCCATTGAATAGACACCCGCTGGGTTTCTTTTGCCGTCTTTAGGGTCATCGTAATAAAGTTTCCCTTCTCGGAAAGCTCCCGCATTTCTGGGGTTTCAATCAGTTCTTGTACGTTCCCCTGCATGGGATAGAACTCCAGCCCGTGCGAGGTGACTAACCCTTCAAAGTTTTCATGGGTTAATAAGCGAACCTCGTAACCTGCTGCTTTTAGCCCTTTTCCCAGTGCAATGTAGGGCTGCACATCTCCCTGACTCCCCAAAGCAATGATGGCGATACGCATTGCGGCTGCCTCCTCTGTGATGGGCTAGAGCTTATAATTTTGAATGACGTTAATGTCATTTTGACGATAGCGTCATTTTGACAAAAGTGTCAACAAGGGATATGCTAGGGTCGGTATCGTTCAAACTAAGCTTCATGAAGCCCTCTCGCCGAGCCTCTATTGGCATGGAAAAACGGGAACGGACGCGATCGCACTTGATCGAGTCTGCCTACCGAGTCTTTGCTCGAAAGGAAACGGATGCAGTCACTATTGACGACATCATTGCGGAGGCAGGCGTTGCTAGGGGAACGTTTTACAACTATTTCCAGACCCGTGAGGATGTGTTGAGAGCCGTTGCCGCATCCTTGAGTGATGCGATCAATCAAAAGATTTGGGCGCAATATGCCGCGATCGCAGATCCGGCTGAACGAATGGCGATCGGTTTGCGGCAGTTTCTCCATCAAGCCATGCGAGACGCAACCTGGGGATGGGTAATTGTCCGGATTGGATTAGTCGCAGCCCCTTTAAGTGAAACGATCGAACGGGGTTTGATGTCAGACTTGGAAGCAGGAATCCGGTTGGAACGGTTTCGTGTAGACAGTGTGCAAGCTACGGTGGATCTTGTTTTAGGAACGTCACTGATGGCAATGCGAACGATTCTGGAAGAACATAGCGAACCTAACTATCCAGAACAAATTACAAAATTAATTCTCCAATCGTTGGGAGTGGACAATGATGATGCGGAGGCGATCGCCTTCAAAGCATTAGAACCATTTCCAGAAGAATAGCTGTAAATTTACTCATGACTCGATTATTGATTCAGCGCAGCGGAAACCAATATGACGATGAGCGCGATCGGGGGCGCGAGAAAATCCAGTGCGAAAGTGAGTCGTTAGTTTGTTGGGGGAGGAATCAAAGATGCGATCGCCCACACGCACCTGATGGGTTAACAGATCCAATGTGACATTGCCAACCTGTAATGTTGTGTTCGCTTGAGCGCGGGGCTGTGGGTTACGGAGTTGAGCGCGAATTCGGGCAAGCAGTTCCTCAAAGCTGAAAGGTTTCGTGATGTAGTCATCGGCTCCTCCTTCCAGTCCAGCAACGGTATTTTGAAGACATCGCAATTGGCGATCGCAGAAATTGCGCTTCAGTGTGGATTTAATAGCCAGAGTTACTTAGTAAGGCGTTTCGAGGCGCAACTGGAATGACTCCCAAGGCTTATCGCAAGCAGTAAACTGAGGTGCTTTTGCAGAGTAGTAGAGGGCATCTAGTGTTAGTTGATTGTATGCAATAGTTAGTCTTGCTTACTTAACTTAAATGTTTGCTCTACACATACAGCTATTGCCGATGTTATGAGGTACAGTAACAGCAGCGAGCAAACCAATTTCTTACAGCGATTCCCGCTGTGAAACCTGGTAGATGCGGTTTGAGCCACCTCTACAGTTTTTATAGTTATCAAGGTTTTGATGGGATTGGGTGAAGGATTTTACTTACCATGAGGGTCGATTTTGCTTCATCCGGGCGAGGCGGTTGCGGATCGCGATCGCAGTTCTTACAGCAGGGGGGAGATATTGTCCGGGTTCTTCTACGGGGGGTCGAAATTCCTTCCCGGAAAGGGGTTTGGTCATCATGCAATTGGCTAAACTGTCGATGTGACCTTCTAAATCTAAGGTGTGCAAGGCTTCTTTAGCAGACCGATAGCGTTCTCGCGTCGAAGGCTTAATTAGTTTATCGATAATTTCGGCTAAATAATCGCCCACTTGGACAAAATGACGCCAGCAAATTTCCCCGGTTTCCGGATCGGTTTGCAGTTGTAAGGGCGTTCTTCCAGTTAATAGATAAATACAGGTAATTCCTAATGCGTAAAGATCGCTGCCATATACCGGACGCAAGGATAACTGTTCGGGAGGCGCAAAGCCTAGGGTTCCGACAAAATTAGTTGAAGTTGTGGTTGTTTGTTGATCTAAGGCTGCTGTAGTTTCGGCTAATTTTTCTTTGACGGCCCCAAAATCAATTAAAACTAACTTGCGATCGCTCTGACGCCGGAGAATATTGGGGGGCTTAATATCGCGATGAATCACCCCTTGATAGTGAATAAACTGCAATAGGGGCAAAACCTCGCTTAAGAATAGCTTCACCTTAGTTTCCGAGAAAGTCCCATATCGCCGAACCTCTTTAGTCAGAGTGATTCCCTCAACATACTCTTGCACCAAATAAAACTCGCCCTCAGCCTCAAAATAATCAAATAACGCCGGAATTTGGCTGTGGTTCCCCAACTGGTGCAGGGTTTTGGCTTCTCTAGCAAAGCACTTTCTCGCCCGTTTCAGCGCGGATTCATCGGTAGTTTTCGGAAACAATTGTTTAATCACGCAATAGGGAGACTCTGGCTGCGTTATATCTTGTGCCAAAAAAGTTACACCAAACCCCCCGCGCCCTAGTAACCGATGAATGGCATAGCGATCGCGAAACAGTCGATCGGACCCGCACAGTTGACCGAGTTGCGAGGGGTGTTGCACTTCCCGGTTAAAATTGAGCAACTGACCGCCAGAAGCGTGATTTTTTTGCATAGCTCTAGAGGTGGATAAACGAGAAAGAGGAGAGGCTTGCCATTGGAACCGCTATAGCCATCCTAAACGATGCATCCAGCTTAATCAGAACGGCTTGGTTCTATATTACAAAGAGGTTTCCCAAAAATTTGTGACCTCATACCCGATCTGCTCTAGCATTTGTCGGAATAAGGGCAAACTTAAACCAATAACATTACTATGACAGCCCACAATCTTTTCGACAAATAATCCGCCATAGCCCTCTAGCGCAAAAGCCCCCGCACACTTGAGGGGTTCTTGGGTGCGAACGTAGGCTTCAAGGGTGCGATCGCTAATATTGGCGAAATAAACCTGCGTCACTTGGGCGCGGACAATTCGAGTCGATTGACCTAAATCCATTAAGGCATGGCCCGTATAGAGTTCGCCACAGTTTCCCCGCAACTTTTGCCAACGGGCGATCGCCTCCGTGCTATCCTTTGGCTTACCATGAATCTCGCCATCAACGACCAAAACCGAATCGCACCCCAACACCAAAGCCTTGGCTAAATCTGTCTCTAGCGACTGAATCACCGTTTCTGCTTTAGCGACGGCTAACTGATTCACCAAAGCTTCGGGATGGCTTAAGCGAACTTGCGACTCATCAAAATCGCTCACCCGTACCTGGGGAGAAAAACCCGCCGTCTGTAACAAGCGCAACCGCGCCGGAGAGGCAGACGCTAAGACCAGTTGAGGAAGATCGACATGCATAAGTTTTAATACACTGAAAACGATTCCACCGTTTGCCTAAACGTCTCCTGGGCTTTTTGCCAACGGCGTTCTGGGGCCAGAAAGCTGCGTTTCCTGAGGCGGTCGTCGGCCTGCCACAGGCCGCGTCGCTGCAGCACCACCACCAGCAGCAGGGTGTTTACATTGGCCGCCATCGCAGTGGCCAGCGCCAGCCCGACATGGCCCNTCTTCGACCAATTTAAGCTCGTTTTAGAGTAATGAATTTAAAGGAAGTGAGGGGTATAAGATATCTCAAAAAAGTGAAATACACCAACTTCCGATTTATTAGTCATTATTTTGCTGAAAAATATCTCCGCGCGATCGCGCCTAGAGACGTAGCATTAATAACTAAGGGTTCTCGTCACCTTCAAGTTCCTCTAGAATATCTTCGGCTGTAGCAGACTGATTCATTTGCGAGAATACGCGATAATCATCTAAATCAATCAGGGTTTTGTCTTCTAAACCTTCACCATTCATTTTGATCAAGTTATATTGAACATTTTCGGCATAAATTGCAAAAGCAATATTGAGGATTTCCATAAAGTCGATAATCCAACGACAATCGGTTTCATCATAGTTTTGATAGTATAAAATCAATTCCGCCACGCGAGCTTCTAGAAAAATACGGCTTGGCTTGGAAACCAAAATGATTTTGAGCAAAATAATCACAAGCGGTAGCGGATTACCTTGAGAAAGTAATAAAATAAATAGAGGAGAGGGGTCTTTGCGATTTTCTGTGGTCAGATAACTAATGATTTTGTTGCAAGTCCTCAAAATCAAAGCTTTAGTAACAATCTCTTCATCGTGGCTTTCATAAAGCCGAACAAATTTCTTGGAGAGATGAGATCGAAGCGTTTCAATAAAATCTTTCTGTTCGATGGAAAAGGCAAGATATTCTATTAGAGCTTCCTTAAAGTCTTTGTAGCTTAAACTCTCGATTTGCTTGATAAATATATTAGCAAGATTAAGATAGTTAAAGGGTCCCCGCCTAGCTAAAATAACCTTGATGAGCCGGAGAACTTCTTCGCCTAAGCTCGTTGGATTCTTATAGGTTTTAACGGGGTTAATAACTTTAGATTGAGAGTGCGCTGTGTACATAGCCAGGTCAAACTTAAAGCGCTCCTTAAGCTGTTGCGATCGCGCTCTAGCGGCTTCTCGCTGTTCGACTGGATTTTTAAAGTTAACGTATTGGGGAACTAATAGATAAGCTGTAAAGCGTTCTGTCCAATGTTCAATTTCGGGCGTATCAATCCTCGAACAAAACAGTTTGATTTCCTGATAATCCGAACTATTAATAAAGTTCAGCAACCACATTCTCAGGCGTTTTGTCGTGGGAGAAGGACTATATTGACTAATAGCCGGGTCTTCAAAGGTACTAACCAGACCTTGAATTGACTGATGGTGGCGAGAGGCTTCCCAGTTATTGACGAGAATATAGCAACACCGCTTCAGCGTATGGCGAAACTCTTCTTCATTGTTAACAAATAAAATATCATAAAGAGCTTGTTGCACCTCGGAACTGGTGACATTAATATGGTTGATAAAAAGTCGCTTGAATTCTAATAAAACATCTTCTGGTGGCAGGGTATCAACAATTTCCAGAAAGAACTTATAGATCAAATTTTGAGCTTGTCCTAGCGTCCGCAATAACTGACTCGACGTTAAACCTGGTTCAGTCGAATAGTCTTCCGGTAATGCATCTCTAATCATGACAAGCCTCTGGGGGGTAGATGTCTGGCGTCCTGAATCACTGAGTAACTCGGACTGTACCCTAGATGAATTGGCTGGAAATCTAGCACGATTATCAGGACGGGTCATATGAGGTTAATCACAGTCTGGTCGTTGTTAAGCGATTCAGGAGAAGGTTTTCCCTCGATGGTGAAGGATTATCTAGAAAGTTCTTCTAGAACTGAAGTAGCACCCTTTCTGTTTAAGCTTATAAGAGATGATAGTGGCAAATTTGACAAATGACTGCGATCCAGGGTTAGATATGACGGCGAGTGCGATCGCACGCTTTACCCAACCTAGAGCTACCTGAAGCGCGATCGCCCTTCCTGTTCTAGGTCAGTACCTTTCCAGTTTTATTGTATTTCCTATTGCTTGATTTTATGGGGGCGGAGGGACTTGAACCCTCACGACTTTGCAGTCAACGGATTTTCATTCTCCTACAGCTTTCGCTGCTGCCTCATCAGAATTTATCCTCGGCTTTGAGAATTGGACCCTCCCTTTACCCTCGCCTTAAACGTTAGGGTAGCTCCCGTCGGGCCTCTGCACCTTCCAAGGACTTGCGAGCTTCAAGTCTTGACTGTTGAGTTGAGATTGAACCCAGCACTCAGCACTCTATACTCTACACTGACCTTGGCTTGGCTCAGGATTGCCGTGTCTGCGACCAGATTTAGGTTTCCCTGAGTTTGAGAGCCGTCACTTGAAAGATTTCTCAATCAAGGCTCAGTTTTCTAAGTCCGTAGCGTCTACCATTCCGCCACGCCCCCTTGGGATGTTGTTCTGCGTTTTAGTTATCCGCAAAACTCCCTTTATTATTTGAGCATTAATTGGGTAAAGTACGCAACACTTTAGCAAAAATTTTTTCCCAACCCCCCACCTCCCCATCTCCCAATTCCCCAATTCCCCAATTCAGATAGAATGGTTAAAGTTCATTACAACCGCGCGACTGACCAAGCTATGGAAGTTTTGCTACTGTACGCTGTTCTAGCAGGGGCCTATCTTCTGGTTTTGCCTTTGGCGACCTTCTTTTATCTCAATCTCCGCTGGTACAACTGCTACGCCTGGGAACGGGTGTTTATGTACTTCTTAGTGTTTCTGTTCTTCCCAGGTTTGCTGGCGCTGTCGCCGTTTTTGAACTTCCGACCCCAGCGACGCCAAATTGAGACTTAAGTTCAACTCTACAAACCCACTGCACCATGCGACGAATTGATGTTTTAGGCGTTGGTTTGGCTGTGTTATTGGGTGGCGGTCTGGTTTACGGACTGTTGCAAGTCTTGGGACTAGACGCCATTCAGTCAGGAATTTGGACGCAAGCCTTACTAGTAGGTGGGTTAGCTATCTGGATTTTGTCTTACCTGTTCCGCGTGGTTAACCACAAGATGACCTATAGCCAACAGGTGCAAGACTATAAGGATGCGGTTTTGCAGAAACGTTTGGAAGAACTGACGCCAGAGGAATTGGCGAAACTTCAGGCGGAAATTGAACAGGAAAACAGGCGTTCCTCCGATCGCGATCGCGAAGAGACCAGTACCCCTTAAAATGAGGGACGGATAACGGATAAGGGAAAATTTGAGATGACGGCCATTTCTCGCTGTTTTGAGTCTTTACGATCGCGATCGCAACCTGCGTTAATTCCCTTCATTACCGCAGGCGATCCGGACTTAGCTACCACAGCTAAGGCTTTACAGGTTCTCGATGAGAATGGCGCAGACTTGATTGAATTAGGGGTTCCCTATTCCGATCCGCTAGCGGATGGGCCGGTGATTCAAGCGGCAGCAACGCGGGCTTTAGCCAAGGGTGTTAAACTTGATGCGGTATTGGAGTTAGTTTCGCAAGTTAGCCCAAAATTGCGATCGCCAATTATCCTATTTACCTATTACAACCCAATTATCAACCGGGGAATTCCCACCTTTCTCCAGCAGATTTCCCAAGCGGGAGTTCGGGGTTTAGTGGTTCCTGACTTACCCCTAGAAGAATCTGAATATTTACTCAAAGAATCTGAGAAAGTAGGAATTGAGGTGGTTTTACTGGTTGCGCCAACCAGTTCTAGCGATCGCATTGCAGCCATTGCTAAACAGTCCCAAGGCTTTATTTACTTAGTTAGCGTTACCGGAGTCACCGGAATGCGATCGCAACTAGCAACCCGCGTTCCCGAACTTCTCACTCAACTGCGCCAAATGACCGATAAACCCATCGGCGTTGGTTTTGGCATCTCTAGTCCGGAACAAGCTCGTCAAGTGATAGAGTGGGGGGCAGATGCGGCGATTGTCGGGAGTGCCTTTGTTAAGCGGTTGAATACCGACAACCCAGAAAGCGGTTTAGCCGATATCGGTCAATTTTGCCGGGATCTCAAAGCAGCAATTGAAAAACCCGTCACCTCTAAAATGGGGTAAGTCGCGTAAGTTGGGTTGAGGGACGAAACCCAACTAAGAAGAGGGAGTTGGGAATTAGGAGTTGGGGGTTGGGGAAGAATGGAGTAGAAGGGAGTCGCGTAGGTTGGATTGAAGTCCGAAACCCAACAAAACCCTGACTGCTGTTGGGTTACGCTAACGCTAACCCAACCTACGACTAAAATGGGGTAAGAAACTTAAGAGGGTTGGGTCGCGACAAGCTTAACCCAACCTACCCAGGGAGATGTTGGACTCTTAGGCGTTCCAAACCGCTAAATAAGCATCCCTACCCCCTAACTGTGTAGAATTGACTTCCCCCGAAAGGGTCGCAACATTGGGTTGAGTGACTGTGGCAAAAATGGCGGCTGTACCATTCCCCACTGCAAAACCATTAATATCACCCCTCGCGCCATCGGTATCGCCCGATTGCGCTAGCGGCAACCAGTATTTACGCTGGAAATTGGCATCGACTGCCAAAATAGACATTTCCCCACTGGTATAGCTTCCCACCGGTTCGCCATTAATGGTTTGGGTATTGCGGTTTTTACTTTGTCCGCTAGCATTCCCGCCAATATAGACATTCCCGGCTTCATCGGCGGCGATGGAAATGGGGTTAAAGCTTCTGGCATTATTGACCGGAGGATCGCCTTGGGTGACAACAAATTGACCGCGTTCGACGTTTCCGGTGTTGGGGTCAATTTTGGCAAAGAAGGTAAATGAACCACTTCCTGCGCCTGCAAAACTGTTGTAATTATCCTGCTGAATCAGACGACTGCCAAGCGAGGTGGTCATGTTCAGACCATCTTGCTTAAATAGAGTTGCGCCGCCATCTGTCCAACCCAGAACATACAGTCCGCCATCTTTCCCAATGGTGACTCGGCGTCCGCGAGAGTCTGAAGTTAATCCTAACCCACCCACAGTATTTACCGATCCGCCCCAAGTAGACCACAGGCGAGTCTCTAAGTTTGCGGTATTGTAAGCATAAAGGAGGGGCATTTGCAGACCGCTACCGTTGTAGTAAGCTTGGCGATGTCCGGTGACGTAGAGGCGATCGCCTTCTGGAGTTAAGGTAATATCGGCAAAACGGCGATCGCTATTATCCAACACTTGAGAGGCAATTTGGGTTCCCGTTGCATCCCAAAAGGTGACTCTGCGGCTGCTACTTTCTAACGTAGCGACAAGACCGTTATTGGCGATCGCCACTCGGTCAAAATTCCCCGACTGCGACCATAAAGAAGTCACTCCATCGCTAGCAAATACTTTAATCCCAAAATCACCTACCGTAGCAATGTGACCGGTATTACGGCTAACCTCCATATCGTTAACCGTACCGCCAAGTGGGATATTGGAAAGCGGATCGGTACCTGCATTGGTACTATAGCGTTGCAGTCTCGCTACACCATTCAAATTTCCCACAACCACAATATCGCCAGTCACAGAAAGTTCGACGGCGGTTGCTTCATCCTCCCCAGAACTGCCAATATAAGTTCCTCGCAACAAGTTGAACCCGTCGGCAACATCGTTATCGACAATGGTTAAAGTTGCTGTATTTTGCGAACCGAGGGTCACGCCTCCGGTAAGATCGCCTAATGTTAAATTAACGGTTTCGTTCCCTTCAACCAAGGTGTCATCAATAATGGGAACAGCGATCGTTTTGGGGGTGATATCTCCATCGCCAAAGGTGACGGTAATGGGAGTATTGAGATAATCTGCGGGTGCAGTTGCCGTTCCATCGGATAGGTTAATGATGGCACTAACTGCGCCTTGGCCTCCCCCCGTTCGAGTAATGGTTACGGCTGCAACTGCGCTTCCATTTTCATTGATACTAAAGTTAGGCGCGCTAAAGCTGAGTGTACCTGGAACAGGAGTCGGTTCTGGAGTTGGCGTGGGAACAGGTGTCGGTTCCGGTGTTGGCGTTGGTTCTGGAGTTGGTGTCGGTTCTGGAGTTGGTGTCGGTTCTGGAGTTGGTGTCGGTTCTGGAGTTGGTGTCGGTTCTGGAGTTGGTGTCGGTTCTGGAGTTGGCGTAGGAACAGGTGTCGGTTCCGGCGTTGGTGTCGGTTCTGGAGTTGGCGTAGGAACAGGTGTCGGTTCCGGCGTTGGTGTCGGTTCTGGAGTTGGCGTAGGAACAGGTGTCGGTTCCGGCGTTGGTGTCGGTTCTGGAGTTGGTGTCGGTTCTGGCGTTGGCGTGGGAACAGGTGTCGGTTCCGGCGTTGGTATCGGTTCTGGAGTTGGCGTTGGTTCTGGTAATGGAGTGGGAACAGGTGTCGGTTCTGGAGTTATTCCGTTTGAGGATAGCGTCAGCGTATAGGTAGTATTTTCACCCGCCTCTTGGGGGAAGACTCGCAGGTAATAACTTCCTGGCGGTAAGGTTTTTTCAATGAATTCCGCAATATTACTCGAATTTGTAGACGCATAAAGGATATTATCTCGATCGTCTAACAGATGTAAATCGGCGTTAGCAGATAAACCCTCCAAGACCACTCTAAAATCACTTTCTGTTTCTAGACTAAACTGATAATAATCATCGAGATCGAGATCGCCAACAAAGTCACTAAACGTTTTTTCTTCGGTAAGATAGCCAATATCTCTGGCGAGTTCTAACGTATTACCAGCACTATCTGGAATTATTTCTGGTGGAGAGATAGCAGAATCTAAGGCAATAAAATCGGTTGTGGTTAGCGTCTGACTAGGAATTCCTTTGATGACCGCTAAATATTCTCCGGTTTCGCGAATCTGAATGATGGTATCGCTACTATAATCCTGGGTGCCTTGAGAAATACTTAAGGCTTCATAGGTTAAACCATTGACTAAGCCTATAAAATTGCGATCGCGCCCAAAATCTAGAATAAAATCAGA
>JAAHGE010000060.1 GCA_010672635.1 Desertifilum sp. SIO1I2
TCAGAGAAGCAGTTAGACCTAATTCTCCGGTTTTAGAACGTCTGGTTAAGCGCTATGGTCAGGATATCTTAGAAACAGAGGGTAGCTTAAATCGAGCTAAGTTAGCGAATATTATCTTTCACGATTATAACGAGCGTCAATGGGTCGAACAACAGATTCACCCCGAAGTGCGATCGCGCTTTATTCAAAATATCGAAAATTCTCCTGAAACAGCTACCTTAGTGCTAGTTATCCCCTTACTATTTGAAGCTCAAATGACCGATCTAGTAACTGAAATTTGGGTAGTTTATTGCAACTTTCAACAACAATTACAGCGTTTAATACAACGAAACACCTTAAGCTTAACCGAAGCAAAAGCGAGAATTGACGCTCAAATGTCAATCGAACAAAAGTGCCAACAAGCCCAAGTTATTTTAGACAACTCAACTACAACTGAAGCCCTATTTCAACAAATTGATTCAGCCTTAGTCGGTTAGAGCTTTTTGTCAATTAATCAGGGGACATCTTTGGGATTCAAGATGTTGGGTTTCGTGCCTCAACCCAACCTACGCGGCGAGCTTTTTTTCAGTCACCCAGGGCGCATTTTTGGGATTCAAGATGTTGGGTTTCGTGCCTCAACCCAACCTACGCAGCGAGTCAACCCCTCTTTGAAATGCAAGTCCCCCTTGTGAAGGGGGATTTAGGGGGATCGGGTTATCCCTCACGCCGGAGAGAAAACCGCTATAAGTTCGCTATCGTCTAGCAGTAGAGACAGCCCCTTCAAGCTGTGCGTTAATAAAATGCACCCTCGCACAGTTTTGGCTGCTTAAACACAAAGTTTCCACGGCTAGGTTAGACCCATTCGTAATATCTGCATTGATCGTCACGATCTCGCCCGGAATGACATTGCGCGTGGCAATTTCATTCCCATCGAGATAGACACTCACGCGACTGCGAGGACGGTTGGCATCCCGATCGATTACCCCAAATTGTAATTGAACTTCTGCGGCTCCGGTGGTATTAATCCGACAAGTTACAGAAGCGGGATAAGCCGAAGACCAAGACACCATACTCATGACCGAAGTATAAAACTGTCGGCCGATAGAAATGTCTTGACGTTCTCGGATCGTCCGACCCGTTCCCGCACTCACGCAGGGGTTACTCAGCAAAAACACCGTTCTCTGGGGCGGTTGGGGCGTAGGAGACGGTTGCACCGTCGGTTGAGGTTGTGGCTGAGGTTGCTCCTGGGCTGTGGAGAGGGGAACGAAATTTGCACCCAGCGCGAATGCACTTGCGGTAGCAAACAAAAACATCCGAACCAAATTCGCGTGTTTCATGAGGGGATTGACTATGAAGCAAAAGTAGCTTCGATCAGCTTATCCCAAGGATTGCGCTATTCCCCAGCTTCGCCTCCAACCACGACATTTTTTATCCGCAAACTCGGCCCGCCGCAACCGACGGCTAAACCGCTTTGGCCGCCTTTTCCACAACCACCCGACTCATCCCAGTAGAAATCATCGCCAATACCTTCGATATCCGCGAGGGTGGTAAACACGTTGCCAGAGAGGGTGACATCGCGCACGGGTTCGGCAATTTTACCATTGCGAATCATCCAAGCTTCCCCAGCGCTAAAGGTAAACATCTCGCCGTTGGTCATTCCGCCTAACCAGTTGCGAGCATAAACGCCTTCTTTGATATCGCTGAATAAATCTTCTACGGGCGTTTGTCCGCGTTCGATCCAAGTGTTGGTCATGCGAACTAGGGGCGGATAGTGATAATTCAGACAACGGGCGTTTCCGGTGGGCACTTCTCCAAGTTTTCCGGCGGTTTCTCGCGAGTGCAAGCGCCCGACTAAGACGCCATCTTTAATCAGTTGCGTGGTTGTGGCGGGCGTGCCTTCATCATCATAAAAATAGCTGCCTCGGTGGCCAGAGGGGGCCGCGCCGTCAAAGATTTGTAACTCTGGCGGGCCAAACCGTCGTCCGAGGGTCATGACTTCTAAGACATCAGGATTTTCGTAGACCATATCGGCTTCGGAAAGATGGCCGAAGGCTTCGTGAACGAATAACCCGGTCAAGATGGGATCGATGACGATGGTATAAATATCGCCTTTAACGGCGGGGAGGTGCAGCGCATCGACTGCCCGTTGGGCGGCGCTGCGGACTTGCGTATCGAGTCCGGTGAGGTCTTCGTAGGCTTTGCGCGATCCGGTGGTTTCTCGTCCGGTTTGAACGGTGGAACCGTTGCGGGCGGTTGCCGCAAACCGCATTTCTAGATCGACCCAGGACTGTTCGATCAGGGTGCCTTCTGAGGTGGCGAGGATGGCCCGTTGGGAACTATCGTTGTAGCGGACTGAAATGGTGGTAATGCGCGGATCGGCGCTGCGGAGAATTTCGGCATAGCGATCGCATAATTCCTTTTTCTGGGCGAGGGGAATTTGACGCGGATCGCTTCCCGTTAGCGGCAAATGACACACATCTTGAATCGCTTCAATGGGCGCAAGGAGGGTTTCTTCATCCCCCACTAACCGGGCGGCGGCGATCGCTTCTTCAATTTGTTCTGCTAGGGTAGACACTTGATTGAAACTACTCATCCCCCAACCGCCTTTATAACAAGCCCGCACTTGTCCGCCAATGGAGATCCCTTCGGAAAGGGTTTCAACTTTATTCCCGCGCAATAAAATATCGGTTCCTTCTGCTTCCTCTAGCCGAATGGCTAAGTAATCGACCTGGGAAGCATAGCGCTTAATTAAATCTGATAACAGATTTTTGGCATCGGTCAGTAAGCTAGACATAAGCTGTGGGAGGAGCGTGAGAGACTGTTCCTATCTTACCGAGTCGAGCGACGGGAGTTTGAGCCTTAAAGCAAAGCTGAGGTCTTACCAAGGGCTGCCAATCATTGTAAAAGCAGCCCAATAATAAGGATGGGAGAGGTTGCGATCGCTTACAGTCCCGCTTTCTGGCGGTAGGGGTAGATTTGCGCCCGAACTTAACCCCACTACTTGGGCAGATTCTAAACGCACAGTTCCTCGCAATAATGCTAACTGGGCGAGTCTCAGGGCTTCTGATTTAGTGGGGACGCTTTTGAGTTGTTGGTAAAACTCGGTCATTAACCCTAAAGTCCCCTCATCGCTAACATACCAGAGACTGGCGATCGCTGTTTTAACGCCTGCTTGGACTGCAAACCCGGCAAACCCTAACTCAGCATTGCGATCGCCTAATGCCATCCGACACGCACTTAACACTAACAAATCTAAAGGCGGATTATCCCATCCCAGTTCGCGCAGTTGATCCAACTCCAGCCGAGTATCCCACAATTGAATATAAGAATTACTCGGTTCTCCGGGCTGAAATTCGCCATGCGTTGCTAAATGCACAATTCCAAAGGGTTGTTGTTGGCGTTGGCGTTGCAGATTGGCTAGGGTAAATTGTTGATTGAGAAAGGCTTCCCCTTGCCATAAATTTGTCGCAATCGTTTTAACTTCCACAGGAACTGCCGGAAGAGGCGATTGTTCTTGAAATTCTGAAGCCCCCATTGCTAACACTTGAGCATTTTGCACGGAACTATAGCGCGTATCGACTAAGTTCAAACTGGGCACCAAACTGTGGCTATACTTTTCAATTAAAAACTGTTCGCCATCATGTAAGGCGGCAACGGGTAAAGAACGCAAGCCCGCATCCATTGAAAAGACTAAGGTATCAATTCCTCTGGCTGCGAGTTCGGCTTCTAAGGGTTGAATAATCCATTGGTGCAATTGTTGGGCGGAAGGTAAATAGCTGGTAGTGCGGCGCTTGCGAGGATTGGTGATTTCTAGGTTGAGTTCTTGAATCTGACTTAATACGGCTTTGCGAGTGGCTTCGGGTACGCTAACGTATACCGGAGAACCTGTGGGGGCTAGTAAGAGTAAGTTCAGTTGTTCTTCAGTCGAAAAGACATAGATAATGGCAGGCTGAATGCCAAGTTCTGAAGCGATGGAACTCAGAACATTTTGAAGTTGTTCTAAAGATTCGATTTCTATGCCAAAGGTCTGATTAAAGTATTGGTTTGTTTCTTGGGTATAGAGCGTTTCAATCTGAATAATGGCTCTAGCAATGTCGCCTTCAGCTAAACTTCGTCGAATTTCATTGCGTAATAGTTCTAGCAAGATTGGACGATCTAAATCGCTAATGGTTAAAGGCTGGCGATCGCTATCTTGAATTAAAGCCTGCAATTCTCTAGAAAGGCGCTGTTGTGCTTGAGGAGAAACTTGAGGTGGAGTTGGTGGTGTCGGAGTTGGTGGTGTCGGAGTTGGAGGTGTTGGCGTGGGTGGTGTTGGAGTTGGAGGTGTTGGTGTGGGTGGTGTTGGTGTGGGTGGTGTTGGCGTAGGTGGTGTTGGCGTAGGTGGTGTTGGCGTAGGTGGTGTTGGCGTAGGTGGTGTCGGTGTGGGTGGTGTTGGAGTTGGTGGTGTTGGCGTAGGTGGTGTCGGTGTGGGTGGTGTTGGAGTTGGTGGTGTTGGCGTAGGTGGTGTCGGTGTGGGTGGTGTCGGAGTTGGTGGTGTTGGAGGTGTCGGAGTCGGCGGTGTTGGCGTAGGTGGCGTTGGCGTTGGCGGTAAACTAGCAGTCAGAATTTGAATGTTGTTTTGAACATAGCTTTCGAGGAAAGAGGCTAAAGGAATAATGGCATTTTCTGGGCTAGTCGCGATCGCGCCTGCGGTACCATTGAGTTGAGGATCGCCAACCGTAAAGGGAATTTGCCTTTCTCCGCCCCCATGTTCGATGCGAATATTTCCCCCAGTGTCGCCGCCAGCGGTTGAGAGGCTGACATTGAAGCCATTTCGATCTAAAAACGTTCCTGAAGCCCGTAACAATCCCGGCGTGCTAATTTGAATCGTATTATTACCAGTACCCCCGCTGCCACTTTGAGCATTAATTGCAGAAATATCAATATCGCCTAGCGCCCTTAAGGTGACAGACCCACCCTGTCCGGTTTGCGAACTAGAATTAATTAAACCGGAAATTTGCAGGCTACCGTTGGTACTTTCAACGAAAATCGATCCGCCATTTCCCACATTAGAGCCACTATTAATATTGTTAATCAGGATATCTCCGGGAGCTGATAAAATAATAGGGCCGCCATTGGCTAACCCATTCGTTGTTCCTGATGTATTCAAATTATTGACAACAATACGCCCTGGAGAAGAAGCTTGAATTCCAGGAATAAAGGTTGTATTTCCGGAAGCTTGTTCGGGTGGAAGGTTAGGAACATCGCTAAGGGCTGCAACACCTGCCCGTAAAATCACTGCTTTTTCGGATTGCAATAAAGCACTATCTGGATCGCTACTGGGAACCGCAGCATCGGGTGCTGTAATCGTAATATTGCCGCCTGTAATGCTACCTTGCGATTCAATTTTTGAGGCAACTCCTGTATAATCTCCAAAGATAACATCGCTATTCGAGCGAATAATGGGATCGAACAGGCTAATAAATTCTCCCCCCTCACCTGCTAGATTCAGAATCTCAAAACTTCCCCCGGCTTGAAATTGAGCATCGCCTGAAATAATCCCGCCACTAATGAGTCTTAAGTTTCCACCGCTGACAAAGGGAGTTTGCAGATGATTGAGAGCAAGAATATCAATGGTTTGGTTGCCTTGGAGGGTTAGATTTCCACCAACATTCGCCAGAAAAGACCGTTCTAGACTATCGCGAATTTGAATAATTTGGTTGGCAAATAAGGTTAAGTCTCCGGTGGTTTGAATGTGACTTTCACTCAGTTTCAAATGGTTGCTAGCCAAAAAATGAACTGTTTGAGCAGCAACAGAACTGCGAGAAACAATTACATCTCCCCTGGCAATTTGAATACCCGAACCACTCAGTTGCAATTCCCCATTAGGGGTTAGACTGAATTCGGTTGCATGATTGCCTAAATGTCCGCCAGTTAACAGTTGAGGAAGGCTTAAAGGCGCAAGGGAGTTTGGATCTGAAGGCAGAGGAATTTCTAAACTTAGAATATGGTCTTTTTGACTAATTCTGACGACATTTTCTCCCGGAACCGCAATCAGGTTAATTTCTCCTTGGGGGGCAGAAAGGTTCCCGGTACTGACAATGGTACCGCCAATGAAGCTCAAATTTTGTCCGGGTGAAACCGCTAAGTTTCCCTGATTAATAATAGCTCCGGTGGGCAATGAGTTAAAATGAAAAGCGGTAGGATTTCCAACCAGATTTGCATAGGAATTAACGCCTGTTGCGGTAAAGCCTTGTAAATTGCCAAAGCCGATTTGATGCGCCGTTGTTGCGGTAAAAGAACCGGGAACATTCAGTTGAGCATTTGACCCAAAAATCAGTCCTGCGGGATTCATTAAATAGAGATTGGCTGGGCTTCCCGTGACTTGAATTAAGCCATTAATAATAGAAGGATCTCCCCCATTAATTCGCCCTAGGATATTACGAACGTCTGGGGGGGATAAAAACAGCGCGCTTTGATTGCGATCGAGGTTAAATTGGGTAAAACTATGGAAAAGGTTGCTGCCATCGCTAGAACGCGTTCCTCCGGTAATCTCAGTGCGATCGCCCTGTTGTCGATTAATCGTCCCTGTGCCATCATGGGCGGGAATAATCTGGGCGTAGGCTTGAGGTGAAATTAGACAAGCCACAACGGGTAAAGCCCCGAATTTAGCTGTCTGTTTGGCTAGGTGGTGCCAAAAGTCGCAAGGCGCGAATTGAGACAATGCCATCCAAAGCGATGCACCCGCAGGATGCTCAGTATTTTTACGGTAAGCTGATTTCATGCATTCCTGATCTAAATTCAGACGGGATGGTAGATGTAGATCGATCCTATTGCAGGAATTGAGGGCTGTAACCCCCCAAGTTGATTAACATGAGTTGGGAATTTAAGGAGAAAGTCTAAGCCAGACAAGCATTTGGGGAAATTCCTTGCCAGCGTTCCTTAGAATGAATGTTGAATGAGACTAGAATAGGGACAACTCAAAGGACTTCGTGCTAGAACAGAATCTTAAGTTCGTGACTCCGTAGAAACTCGGAATATGCGTTTGACAGAAAGCTGAAAGCCAAGTTCCATCTTAGGTTAAGCTGACTGTAGAAATACTCAGGGTTAAACTGAAATTTGGGTCTATTAAACATAGGGGATAGTCATACCAATGCTGGTTATTACAGGGACGCCAGGGGACGATACTTTAATTGGAACGCTTCAATCAGAAGTGATTTTTGCTAATGCTGGCGATGACTGGATAGAAGGCGTTGGTGGTAATAATATTCTGTATGGCGACCAAGGCAATGACAGCATTTTTGGGGGCTTGGGCGATGACATCCTCTATGGCAATGGTGGAGAGGATTGGCTAGAGGGTGGAGAAGGAAACGATATTTTATTTGGCGGACAAGGTAATGATACCTTGATTGGCGGTTTGGGTAACAATCGCTTATCAGGCGATGCCGGAAACGATTTATTGCAGAGTTTTAATGGCAGCGATACGCTAACCGGTGGGGTTGGAGATGATACATTTGCGATCGCACCCACCACAGGTGGTTTTACCCTAGAAGAAGCCACGATCATCACCGACTTCCACGCAGGAACCAACGTTATTGAATTAACCAACGGCTTGGACTTCTCGCAACTGAGAATTTTCCAAGGCAGCGGTCAGTATAGCAACGATACCATCATCCAAGACCAAACCAGCGATCGCTTCCTCTTAATTCTCCAAGGCGTAGCCGTAGAAAGCATCGAACGCAACGATTTTATCCCGCCGCCCGCCGCTCAACCGGGTAGCTTGCAATTTAACGCTTCAACCTTCAGAATGAGCGAAGATGGCACCCCCATCGCTGCCGTTACCGTGACTCGCACAGGGGGAAGCCAGGGCGAAGTCAGTGTCGTCCTCACCCTCACCGACGGTAGCGCCACCGCCCCCAATGATTACGACAATACCCCCATTGTTGTCACCTTTGCCGATGGCGACACCACCCCCCAAACCGTCAATATTCCGATTGTGGATGACGATTTAGTCGAAGGCGATGAAACCGTCAACTTATTCTTAAGCAACCCCACCGGAGGCGCAACCCTCGGCAGCAATCAAACCGCTACCCTGATTATCATTGACAACGACTTTCCAGGGGCCCCCACAGACATCGAACTTTCTAACAATACCCTCGATGAAAATAGTCCAGCGGGGAGTGTCATCGGTCTATTGTCCACCCTTGACCCGAATGCGGGCGATACTCATACTTATACCCTACTCGACGATGCCGACGGGCGATTTACCCTCAACGGCAATCAACTGGTAGTCGCGCCCGGTGCCGTGCTAGACTTTGAAACCACGCCGAATTTCAATATCGCCATTCGGACAACCGACTCCACAGGATTGACCTACGAGGAAGTCTTTACCATTGCCCTCAATGGCGTAAACGAAGCCCCGATCGCGATCGAACTCTCTAATAATACAATTGACGAACAAACTCCGAGCGGTGCGCTCATCGGTCTGTTATCTACCTTAGACCCCGATATCGGCGATACGCATACCTATAGCCTACTCGATGATGCCAGCGGGCGGTTTGAGATTGAAAATAATCAACTGGTTGTTGCCGATAGCAGTCTTTTAAACGCTGCCGAATATCAAATTACCATCCGCAGCACGGATGCTGGCAGCTTATTTTTAGACCGCACCTTTAACATTCAAGTGAATAATGTCAATCAAGCGCCCATTGGGATTGAACTGTCTAATAACAGCGTTGACGAACGCAGTCTAGAAGGAACCGTCGTCGGTATTTTCTCCACCCTAGAACCCGATACAGGCGATACCCATACTTACACTTTACTTGACGATGCCGAGGGACGCTTCGCCCTAGATGGCGATCGCTTAGTCGTGGCAGATGGGATGCAAATTGACTTTGAAACCAATGCGACCCATAACATTATGATTCAAACTACAGACGCCGGGGGATTGAGTTACACCGAAACCCTAGCAATTAATGTCAATGACCTCAACGATGCCCCCATTCTCGACCCTTCTAGCGATTTGCGCTTTTCGCCAATTAATCAGAATCTCAACGTCACCCGCAATAATGGCACCCTAGTGGCCAATATGCTGGTTAGCGCGGGAACTACCCCAATCTTCGATCCAGATGCGGGCGCAGTACAAGGAATTGCCGTAATTGGCGTTGATGATAGCAATGGCGTGTGGGAATACTCCACTGATGGGGGGGCAACCTGGCAAGCCTTTGGGGCTGTTTCTCCCACAGAAGCAACCGTATTGCGCGATACGCCCAATGACCGGATTCGCTTTTTACCCAATTTGAATTTTATTGGATCGGCGGATATTCTGTTTCAGGCTTGGGATGCAACGGATGGGAACCCCAGCGGCACCCAGAATGTTGATGCTTCTCTAGCTGGGGGAACAACCGCCTTGAGTTTAGCTTCAGATACAGCCGCCATTTCCGTCGTCCAACCGATTTACATTGCCGATACCAGCCAAATTCCCCCAGGTGCCAATGCCATTCGCCGTACTGATTTGGGGGCGACGGGGTTGATTGATTTGGTGGTGAATTTGGGAGACCCCTTAGCGATCGCTCTCGACGCCGAACGGGGGAAAATGTATTGGACGGATGATACGACCAATCGCATCCAACGGGCGAATCTGGATGGTACGGGGGTCGAAAATTTAATCGTATCGGGATTGAATCAACCTAGAGCGATCGCCCTCGACCTGTTTAATGACAAAATCTATTGGGTGGATTCCAGTCGCGATATCATTGAACGGGCGAACCTAGATGGCACCGGACGCGAGGTGGTTCTCGATTTAGGAGGCCCTTCCCCAGCGTTATTCCCCACTGGCATTGCCTTAGATGTCCCCCGCAATCAGATGTATTGGACGGATGGAACCCAAAATACCATTCATCGAGCCAATCTGGATGGGACGGGGGCGGAGATTATTGTCGGAAGCGGGTTAGTCCGACCGCGCGCCATTGCCCTCGATCCATCTGGCGATCGCGTATACTGGACAGACTTACAGTTAGGCAGTATTGAAAGCGCTAATCTCGACGGTTCCGGACGAGCAACCCTAGTTTCCGGCTTATCTTTCCCCACCAGTTTAGCGATCGATCCATTTGGTGGCAAAATGTACTGGGCTGATTCCACCACCGATAAGTTACAACGGGCGAATCTCGATGGTTCGGGAATCGAAGATTTACTGACTGCCAATCGCGATTTTGACCCCACGGGAATCGCTTTATTATTCTAAATTAACCGCTGGCAGTTGCGGATTGTCGGCTTGGAAGAAGGGTTTGGGTTCAAATCCAGCAACACCTGCCATTAAATTATTGGGAAAGCGACGAACTTGGCGGTTATACTGCTGCACCGTTTCGTTATAGCGCCTGCGTTCTACCGCAATTCGGTTTTCTGTTCCAGCTAACTCATCTTGCAAAGCCGTATAAGCTTGGGAAGACATCTGTTGCGGGTTAGTGGCAGCATCACTATTAAAGCGTTCAATGGCTAACCCAATATTTTGATTGGCGGCTAGCTTTTCTTGGGGAGTTTCGGCTTGTAAATAACTCTGACGTGCTTGTACCAATAACGAAATTAATTCCCGTTCTTGTCTAGCAGAGGCTTGGGCAACATTCACCAAATTGGGGATTAAATCCGCCCGTCGCTGGAGTTGGTTTTCCACTTGCGCCCAAGCGGCCTCGACATTTCCTTCAGCATTGGCTAGGGTATTGTAACTGAAGACGCCCCAAAGCGCGATCGCAATTCCCACCCCAATCAGAACCATCTGAAGGGTTCGCGTTTTGGCTTTAGCTTGTTGCTGTTGCAAAGCAGACGCTTGACGGTTTTTCTGAACTTCTTGAATCGCTTTTTGAATTAATTCTGGGGGAATTTGCACCTCTCCTCCCGCTTGAATTAACTCCGCTTGGGAATAACTTTGCGTTTGTTCGGCATACATCCGCGAGGCTAAAGCTAGCACCTCTGAGGCAATTTCTTCTGGAATCCGTTCTTCAGGTTGATGCATTTGACAAATAAATATGAACTTTACAAACCTTTCTCGCTGCCATTGAAATTCCAAGGTTAAATTAGGGATGGCGAACTGAATCTAAGCCCCACCTTTCAGATTGCTAAAGCTTTCTCGATCCTAACACCGAACGCTTGCCAACTTACCGAAGAATCTGCGATGCTCTTTTCCTTTCCTCGCATCAAACCCAGATTTAAACAAATTTTATGGGGAGGTTTGTTTGCACTTGCCTTCTACCTATTTCCCCTCGCCAGTTATGCCCTAACAGTGCAAGAAGTTCCCAACCCGCAACAAGTCAGCGGGGGCTGGGTGACGGATATGGCCCAATTGCTTTCTCCTCAAACCACCACCCAAATCAATCAGTTAATTACTCAACTCGAAGCCACCAACGGTACAGAAATCGCAGTGGTGACAGTCCCTTCAACCGCCCCTGCCCCTTCTGTGAAAGCGTTTGCTACGGAATTATTCAATACCTGGCAAATTGGCAAACAAGGTCAGGATAATGGCGTATTATTCCTAGTATCCTTGGGCGATCGCCGCGTGGAGATTGAAACCGGGTATGGGGTGGAAGGCATTTTACCCGATGGACGAGTCGGGCGAATTCTCGATATCCATGTGATTCCCCGCTTCCGCCAAGATGACTATGAAGGGGGCATTTTAGCGGGAACTCAAGCCTTAGTCCGGGCTTTAGAACAAGAAACCTATAATCCCATCACCTCCCCAATGGTCGATCAACCGACTGCTGTAAAAACCTTGGGATTCGGCGGGATTCTAGTGGCGATCGCCTCTGCGGTTGCCTCCTATTTTAAGCTGAAACAACCCCTTTATCTCGAACCTTTAGGGCGATCGCGCATTCAAGCCGATAGCGGGGTCTCTTGGCTGTTATACCTCATCGGTGCAGGCCTTGTTTTCACCGTTGGGCTAGCGTTCTGGGCGATCGTTTGGGGTCAAGTTGGCATTTTTGGCTTCCTAGTGGTGGGCGCGATCGCGCTAGCGGCTGCCTTTGCCCTCAGAAGCGGCTTGTTTACCCTTTTGAGAGGAAAAACCTCAGAATTGCAGCCCGTCTATTGTCAGCGCTGCCAGGTGCCAATGGTGCAAGTAACCGAGAATCCTAGCGAATATTTATCTTCAGGCGATCGCGTTGCCCAACAACTGGGCAGCGAAACCTTTACCGTGTGGCGCTGTCCCCAATGCGAAAAAACCCCAAACGGCGTTCACATCCGGTCTTGGCGACGGTTGTCGCGCTATGAAACTTGTCCTCAATGCGATGCCCTCACCCTAGAACGCCAAACTCAGACCCTGAAACACCCCACCCAGTGGAGTAGCGGCACGCGGGAAATTACCCTCAAGTGCCACCACTGCGACTATCATAAGATCGCGCAAGAACGCATCCCCCCCTTACCTCCACCCTCCAGCGGCGGCGGGGGGAGTAGTGGCGGTAGCAGTAGCAGCGGTGGCAGTTTTGGTGGGGGCAGCAGTGGCGGCGGTGGTGCAGGTCGCAGTTGGTAGAATCTCCTAGGTTAAGGCCGTTCAGTATATTGTGAGTCTCCCTGACAAATGGCTAAACTTGCCCCATCCGCACAGGCTTGTTCTGCCATCGCCAGTGCAACCGCATCAAATAACGGACTTGCCCATTGGCGGCCCGCTTGAATCGATCCGGCAAACTGGACGATTTCTCTAGCTTGGGCAACTTCTAAAATCGCGACGCGGGGGTTATATTCAGCGGCGCGTTCAATGAGGGGATGCCATGCTAAAGAACTGCCTTCTTTGTTACTTTGACCTCCTCGGACTCGCGGGCCAATATTTCTGAGGCCGTAATGCTGGTAGAAAGAAATTAAGCGAGATTGAATCCGATTTTCCCAAACAAAATCGCGCGGATGCAAGCCTGTCACCAACATTTGCGCCCCCGGAAAGGGGTTGGCAGCATTGGCGATATGGGCATCGGCGGTTAATACTAAGGTTTGGACGTTGGCGTTACCTTTGTGAACGCCCGCAATAAAGTGTTCTAAGCCTTGGAAGCCTTGCAGGGTTTCGCCGTACATTTCAATACTCGGCGTCAGCACAAAGAAACCCATTGCTTCTAGGCGCTGTTGCATCTCTTGAACGGTGATGATGTTCCACAAACGGCCGATGCTGCGACCGTTGACGCTAGCCCCGGCTTGCAGACCGTTGGTAGTATATTGCATGGGGAGGATGGCGATCGCCTTATCGGTATTAATCCGAATGGGCGCAACGTCGGCGTGAGTCCAATTGTTCCCAGTGTAGTTGTAATAAACCCGATAAATCCCTTGTCCGGCGGTAAATTGGTAAGTTCGCCCATCGTTGAGAATGCTAATTTGGGGAGTATAGGATTGGGCAAAAACGGGAGACGCGGCTAAACTGGCGATCGCAATCGCACTCATCACAACCTTAAGCGTTTTTCTCATATTGGCTCAATGGCAACTCACTGTTTTGCTAACGGTTGACATTACCGTAAATCGGGAAATTTTGAGCAACATCCTGCACAATAAACGTAACTTGCATCACTCCTGGGCGGTTGGCAAATCGTCGATGATGCCGATAAATTGCGATAAACCCGTTAAATATGAGCTTTTTTGAAAAATACTCTGCTGCAACTGAACGCAATCGTACTCATCTTTACATTAGTCTCGATCCAGACCCAGAACTGCTCGAACCTTCAGATAATGATAGTCTGTGGGATTGGTTGCATTTTTTGATTGCCCAAACAGCGGATTTAGTCTGCGCCTATAAGCTGACGCTGGATTTTTATCAGTCTTTGGGGATGGTGGGGTTTCAACTGCTACAGCAAACCCTCAAAGCCATTCCGCGC
>JAAHGE010000600.1 GCA_010672635.1 Desertifilum sp. SIO1I2
ACGCCCACCGCTTTTCCGTTTTCTAATAAAATTTGGGTAACGCGAGCTTGATATTCAATGTGACCGCCAGCTTTTTCTAGACCTTCAACTAATTTTTGGGCAATTTGTCCAACGCCTCCTTTGGGATAGTTAATTCCCCCATAGTGGCGGTCAGAAAAGACCATTCCCGCATTAATCATCGGAGTCATCTCCGCCGGAACGACCGACCAGCAGTAACATTCAATATCGATAAATTTGAGTAATTCCGGGTCTTTGATGTGCTGGCGGGCAATATCGCCGACATTTTGCGGTAAATATTTCACTAATCCCAAACAGGCAAAGGGATGCTGAAAAAAGACGCGAGTTAAATAGCGCGGTTCTTCTAACGACAGCAACTCCATTGCATTCAGACAGTTAAAGACTTTCCAGCATTCATCATAGAAGCGGCGAATGCCTTCGCGTTCGTGGGGAAACTTGGCGCTGAGTTCGTTGATAAATTGCTTATAGTCGCGGTGAACTTTGAGTTCTAGCTGGTTGGGGAGGTGGTAATGAATCTGAACGGGGTCTGGAAGGGTTTCTAAACGAACATTGACGGCTTCTAAAGCGCGAGTCAGTAAGTTGGTGGTTCCCCGACGACCAAACCCAAAAATCATGGAGGCTCCTACATCGAAGCGATAGCCGTTACGCTCGAAATAACCCGCACTCCCACCGGGAATGAGGTAGCGTTCTAAGACTAAAACCTGAGCGCCTTTTGCAGCAAGTTGAGTTGCGGTCACGAGTCCGCCAATTCCCGGACCAATGACGATGACATCTAATGTTTGCGATAAGGAACCTGGCATAGTGCGATCGCGCCCAAGCGAATAGATTGCAATTTTAGATTTTAACCCAGTCTGCGAGGCTCTTTGAGTGGGGGGGATGTCGTGGTATCGTGTTGCTGTTGGCTGAATCAGCCAGCGTGCGTATGATGTACTGAATCTCTATCGTCTCAAATCGAATGGCTTTGCAACTGCGTGTTTACGTTCCTCCTCATCCCCTCGTAAAGCATTGGTTAGGGGTTTCTCGCGATGCAGCGACGCCCTCTGTCTTGTTTCGCAGTGCAATGACTGAGTTAGGGCGCTGGTTGACCTATGAGGCGATGCGAGACTGGTTGCCCACCCTAGACTTAACCATTGAAACACCACTCGCCGAATGCCCGATTTCTCTAATTAACCCGGAAGTGCCGGTGGTAGTCGTGCCCATTTTGCGGGCGGGTTTGTCGTTAATGGATGGTGCCAAAGATTTATTACCCCTAGCTTCTATCTATCACCTAGGCTTAGTCCGCAACGAGGAAACCCTACAGGCTAGTTGTTATTTAAACAAAATGCCTTCCCAATTTGACCCCCAAACGCGGGTGTTAATTTGCGATCCGATGCTGGCGACGGGGGGCAGTATTATGATGGCGATGGATGAGCTAACTCAACGGGGCATTAACCCGGAGTTTGTGCGGATTATTTCGGTGGTGGCGGCCCCCCCGGCGTTGCAAAAGCTGGGAACGGCTTACCCCAGTTTGGTGATTTACACCGCCTGTATTGACGAGACGCTCAACGATCGCGGCTACATTGTACCGGGTTTGGGCGATGCGGGCGATCGCGCTTTTGGAACCTAACGCCAAGGAGCCTCAAACGGTTAAGCTGAGAGAAAGGTTTATTGCGATCTGTTAATCATTTTTTATGACTCAGCGAGACAATTTTGTCAGTGGCTTTTTATTCGGTTCGGTGGTTGGGGGCGTCGTTGGAGGCGTTCTCGGTGCCCTTCTGGTTTCTCGGCGTAACGAGGAAGCCCTGTTGAACGAGGAAACTCGTAACGCCCTAGAAGCAAAAACTCCAGGTAAAACCAAACCCCTTAAAGCGACTGACGACGACCGAATTGAAACCGCCCGACGCAGTTTAGAAGATAAAATTGCTCAACTCAATGAAACAATTGACGAGGTTCGGCAGCAATTGGGCAACGTCAATGGAACGCCCCAGACTTCTAAGGAGCGATCGCGCCCGACTCCCTAGCCCAGGAATTTGCAGGAGAGAAAATTACGCCCCCTCTCCTGCCGGTGGGTGAAGATGTCTCGGTCAGAATGCTAAATTAAAGGCAAGTCTACAGAGTACCGAGAGCTTACCCATTCATGGAACTGCTAATTACTACGCTAACCACATTTTTGCAATTTTACTTTTTCTTGTTGATTGCTCGGATTCTGCTGAGTTGGTTTCCCAACATCAACTGGTTCGATCCGCCCTTTTCCATCCTCAGTCAGCTTACAGACCCTTATCTTAATCTGTTCCGCTCGATTATCCCGCCGTTGGGTGGATTAGACTTTTCGCCCATTCTGGCAATTATGGTTCTGCAACTCCTTCAAGGGGTTGTCATGAGCGCAACGCGCACCGTTCCAGTATTCTAGGCTAGAAGCGGACGTGACCGCTGAAACCCGAAGCCTTGAACTGTTTGAGTTGGAGAGGGGTTGGCTGATTGGCGGGAACTGAGATCCGCAACTCAAAATCGCTAACCCCCGGCGGAATTTCTTCTATGGAACCGAGGCGAGTTCGGTTTTGTAACACTGAGTTGTTATTAGCATCGTAAATACGCCCAAAGACATCGGCGTCGTAGACCATTTTCCCGGTTGGGTTGTTGGCTTTCCCCGTGACGATAAAGCAATTCGCTGCACTGCCCGATCCATCGCTGGTAACTGCGCCTTGAGCCAGTTCGGGCGGACAATCTTTGTAATCAATCTCTGACAAACGAATTTGAATCGCCGCTAGGGCATCCGGTGTATAAATCCAACTGGCAATGGCGATCAGGCAAATCCCGATGAATAGACCAAAAGAACGTAAGCGCATAGGTTTTAGATAATTCGATGAGGGACAACTGCTAGGCCTCAGTGGTGCTGAAGCTAGCCCCAGGTTAATTTTACGGGAGAAAATATCTGAATACTTGTTCATATATTATGCTATAAAGGAACAAGAAGAATTTGGATTTCAGACAATGCCGACCGTTACCGCAATGAAATGTGCTTGCGAATCTTGCCTATGCGTCGTTTCCGTGGAAGATGCCATTAAAAAAGACGGCAAGCTGTATTGCTGCGAAGCTTGCGCCAATGGCCATACCAGCGGAGAAACCTGCGGTCAATCAGCCTGTGGCTGTTGCTCGTAAAATCCCCAATTTCTGGAGTTTTGAGTTCGCCGCTCAAAACTCCCCAACCTGCCCGCTAGAGGCTAAACTTCAGGCGCTTTCACTGCCGATTTGAGATCGAGCGGTAAAGAAATTGGTTGCCCTTCAGATGCAGCCGAACGGCGGGGAGGACGCTGGGGAGACAGGA
>JAAHGE010000601.1 GCA_010672635.1 Desertifilum sp. SIO1I2
TGGTTGCACGAGGAGAAAGTGCAATCCTAGACTGGCTTTTTGGCGTTGAAGGAAGGTTTGGGCCGCAGCCGCGACTTGGCGATCGCTAAACGTTTCTAGCACCCAACGATCGACCAACCCCGCCTCTAAAATTAACCCATCCGGTTCCCCAGGGATATAATTTAACGCCGCAGGACGAACCTCTTGCAGCCACTGCGCCAAACGCATGGACTGACGACCGCCATCAATGACTGCACCTGGAATGGGAACCGTAGAAGCCAATCCCAAATTTAAAGGAAATAACGATTCAGGCAGATGGCGAATGGGAATGGGACGCGTGCTAAACGCTTCAACCAGATCGCCTGCTGCAAGGCTAGCAAACCGCCAGCGATCGCCCCAAAGATTTTCCGGTAGCGGCAAAGGTGGCGGTTTATCCAAGGCTAAAGGGGAAGAACCCGGTGCAGACCGTTCGGTTAACCATTGCTTTAAAGCCAGGGTTCGTCGCGTCGGTTCAATCTCAATTCCTAACTGCTTGCCCACTCCTTCTAAAAGATTGTACGCGACCGGACGAAACACCTGAATCACCTCCGGCAGAGTCGCCGCCGCTTGTTGCAACTGCGAGATTAACCAAGCTTGATTCACCTCCGACTGCGGACACTGCGCCTCATAGGTCAACTGACGAGTGGCATCGCAAATCAGTAACTCCCAGAACGGCTGTCCGTTCTTTTGAGGCGATCGATAAATATCTACTTGCCAAATTCGAGACATGGTTTTAACGATCGATTCGATAGCGGACTAACCTTTGCACGGCTTCTGGCGAGAGTCCCAACTCTTGGATAATGGCGGCTTCTACCGCCTCAACCTCCGTCACCGGAAACTCAAAGCGCAACTCCTTGAGGGTGGTATCGGCAGTATTGACCTGAACCTCGGTAAAGTTATCCCGGCGGTTAATTTCTGCTTCAATACTTACAATAGTGACATCAATGGCTAAATTGAGAACTTCCTCTGGATCGGCTTTAAGTTGTTGTGCGGTTTGGTAGTTATAGCTGAGAACCTGGTGCGCCACCCATCCACTACCTATCCAAAATCCCAATCCCAGCAGCGGGAGAGGCAAACAGAACTCTAAACTGGCCAGCAACCAAGACCGCGATCGCGATCGCGCTAATGCTTGGAAGCGAGCGTGCCAAACTTGTAACCATTGAGGTTGGGACATACGATCGTCAACGACAACACGAACTATGAGACTTTTACTGGTAGAAGATGACCCAGCACAACTCGACCCTCTTCATCTAGTTTTATCAGAAGTTGGCCATGTCGTGGATGCCGTTACTGACGCTGAAACTGCCCAGTGGTTAATCGAACAAAAAGATTACGATTTGTTGATTCTCGACTGGATGCTTCCTAAAATTAGCGGCGTGAGTTTGTGCCATCAATATCGCTTGGCCAAAAAAACGGCACCCGTTTTGATGCTGACAGCCAAAGATACCACTCTTGATAAAGTAACAGCATTGGATGCCGGAGCCGATGATTATTTAGTGAAACCCGTCGATGTGGTGGAGTTGTTGGCCCGCGTGCGTGCATTGGGACGGCGATCGCCCCAATGGGTAGGCGATACACTCAGTATTGCCGATTTGCATCTTCACCTAACGACGCTGAAAGTAGAACGCCAACAAACTCAAGTGCAACTTTCAGGTCGCGAAAGTCAATTGTTAGAGTATTTTTTGCGCCGCCCTTACCAAGTCCTAACTCGCGAACAAATTGAGTTAGCCTTATGGGAATGGGGAACCGAACCCGAAAGCAATGCAGTCGCCAGTCAAGTCCGACGCTTGCGCCAACGCTTGCAAGCCGTAGAAGCCAGCGATTGGATTGAAACCCTCTATGGGGTGGGTTATCGCCTCTCTCCACCCCCTCAGTCAGCGTAGGGGAGTCATGTTTCATCGTTCTCGCCGCAATTTAGCTCGCTGGTTTACCTGGTCGATGGGGAGTATTTTGGTGTCGTTTGCGAGTGCGGTTTATTGTATTGAAGTGCAAGATCAACTGACCTCGTTTGACCAAGTCCTGTTAGATAAAATTCAAGTGATGGCAGCCAGCGTTGAGTATCGCTATCATCGCGGACATTGGGAATTAAATTTAGAACATGTGCCTTTGTTAGGCAGTAATTCGTTGCCTTTGGATAGTAACTTAGTTTATGCCCGTTGGTATGACGAGCGAGGGCAGTTAGTGCAGTTTGTGGGGTCGTTTCCGTCAGAACAGCTTGAGGAACAATCCACGTTTCAGACGATTCGCGTTGCGGAAGAGGGGTCTGAGTTATTGCGTCAAGTGACGTTTCCGGTAACGCATCATCAAGTTTTGATTGGATATTTACAAGTGGCCATTTCCCTGTCTCCGGTGCAAGAGGCGATCGCCCAAATGCGGTTATTCTTATCGGTAGGCGTCCCTGTGGCGTTGGGTGCGATTACCCTGACGGGTTGGTATTTGGGGGGAAGAGCAATGCATCCGATCCGCAACGCCTACGATCATCTTCAGCGGTTTACGGCGAATGCTTCTCACGAATTGCGATCGCCCTTATCGGCAATTTTAAGTAATGCTCAGGTGGGTTTAATTTTACCGACCGGAGACGGACAAATTCAGCGCGATCGCCTCTCGCAAATTGTGAAAACGGCGAAAGAGATGAGCCAGCTTGTCGATCAACTGCTGTTTTTGTCGCGTTCGACAGAGTTTTTAGCGCCGGAAGTTTTGAAACCGTTCGATCTCAGCGAGTGGTTAGAAACCCTAGCCGCCGACTATACCCCGAAAGTCGAACAACAACAGTTACAATTGCAGACTCAATTTCCCTTACTGCCTGTGTTTATCTGTGCCGATCCCGATCTATTGCGACAGGCAATTGTCAACTTGCTCGATAATGCTTGCAAGTATACGCCAGCAGGCGGTCGGATTTACGTGCGGCTCTCAACATCGGTTCGCTTCACAACCCTCGAAATTGCCGATAATGGGATTGGTATTCCTCCAGAGGATTTACCCCATATTTTTGAACGCTTTTATCGGGTAGATTCAGCACGCAATCCCGAAACGGGGGGATTTGGTCTAGGCTTGTCAATTGTCGATCAAATTGTCAAAGTTCATCGCGGTCAAATTCGGGTGAGTTCTACAGTGAATCAAGGTACAACGTTTACCTTAGAATTCCCTTTGACCTAGCATAACCTTTTTCCACTGTCAACCAATATTCGTCATAATTCCGTCATTTTTCTTTGCTAGTCTTGCGGGAGATCGAACAGAAAGTGTGAAACTCCAGCAGCAAGGGCAAAGCTTTTTAAGTGCGTTTGCAGAGT
>JAAHGE010000602.1 GCA_010672635.1 Desertifilum sp. SIO1I2
TCTCGGTTTCTGGAAAAGGGGGTAAGCGCTTGGCTAACCACAGCAGATACTCATAGCGCTGTTTTGGCGTAGAAGCCTGCTGCAAGCGGTTAACCAGTCGTTCTAGGGAGGCGGGTAGGGGGGAGGCTGAAGTTGACTTCACAGATCGATACAGGGTTGTTTAGTGAAATGATAATCATTATCAGTCCATTTAGCAACCCTAGACTAGATTTCTACAGGCTAGCTAATCGGGAAAGAAGAAATCCGCCGAATCTTCATCGATGGGCGTTTGGCTGTGATAGTAGGCTTCGAGTTCGGCTTGAGTGATGGGGTTGTCAATGGGGTTCTCGAAAAATGCCTTAACGCGCAAATACAACCGCAACCCTCCAGCACCTGCATCCCATTGCGTTGCTTCTCTAAAGTCTTCTGGGAAGGTATCGCTGACTTTAAGCCAAGCATCTTGTAGAATTTCGGCGATTTCTGGTGTTGATGCGGTGTCAATGAGGTTTTCTAACCCTTCTAGAATATCAATCGTTCTCACGATTTGAGATTGCAATTCGGCGTCAAAGTTGGACATAGACACAGAATAGAGAGGATGTTCATCCTGATATAGACTTTCCAAGTTAATCCTAATCTAGACTGAGCGTCAATCGTTGGATTAACTAAGTCAGCTAGCTAGCGCAACATTAAAGCGACTTCTTTGGCAAAGTAGGTCAGGATTAAATCTGCGCCTGCTCGTTTGATACTGCTTAAGGTTTCGAGAATCACTTTTTTCTCATCAATCCAACCTTGTTGTCCGGCAGCGCGAATCATCGCATATTCGCCGCTCACATTATAAGCGGCAACCGGGAGTTGGGTGTGGGCTTTAATTTGACAGATGATATCGAGATAGGCGAGGGCGGGTTTAACCATCACGATGTCTGCACCTTCTAGAATATCGAGGGTGACTTCTTTTAGGGCTTCTCTGGCGTTGGCGGGGTCCATTTGGTAGGTTTGTTTGTCGCCAAATTTGGGGGCAGATTCTAACGCATCCCGAAATGGACCATAGTAGGCGGAGGCGTATTTGGCGGAGTAGGCAAGAATTCCGGTGTCGAAGTATCCGTTTTCGTCTAAGGCTTGGCGAATGGCTCCGATGCGCCCATCCATCATATCGGAAGGGGCAACCATATCGGCTCCGGCTTCGGCTTGGGAAAGAGCCATTTTGACGAGTATCTCGACGGTGGGGTCGTTGAGGATGCGGCCTTGTTCGTCTACAATCCCGTCATGTCCGTGGGTGGTAAATGGATCGAGGGCAACGTCGGTGATGACGACGAGTTCGGGAAGGGCTTGTTTGAGGACGCGAACGGTTTGCTGTACAAGTCCATTCGGGTTGTAGCTTTCGCTGCCGCGATCGCATTTGAGTTCGTGGGGAATGACGGGGAAAAGGGCGATCGCATTAATCCCCAAATGATAAACATCGGTTGCCTCTTTGAGGAGTAGGTCTAGCGTATACCGATGACACCCCGGCATGGAGGGAATTTCAACGGTTTCATTCTCTCCCGCCATCACGAACATGGGATAGATCAGGTCGTTGGCGCTGAGTTGAGTTTCTTGAACCATGCGACGCAGGGAGGGGGTACGGCGCAATCTTCGCGGGCGCTGAATTCGAGGGTTTGACATTTTGATTATGGGAATGATTATCACTACCAAGATATAACAAAAGGCGATCGCTCTAGACAGGTTAGAGCGATCGCCTCATCCTCAACTCAGTATTTAGGCAATCCCCAAACCATCAGAGAAGTAGCGGGTAAAGTCACTGTAAGCAAGGTCAATAAAGCCATCATTAAAATCGCCTTGACCATAACCGGGATATGCATCAATCCCCCAAGGGTTCCGAACCACCACTCGTTGCTCGCCGCCTTGGATATACGCATCCGTTACTGTGTACGCATGAGTAGGAACAATCAATTTACCAAATGGGTCTCCTTTCTCATCTGGAGTTCCAGTGGTAATAAACATTCCACCCGCTGCCAAAGTAGATTGAATCGTCGAGAAATTCGCAGTATTAGTGTTACCAGATTCAAAGGTGTAAGACTGCGCTCTGCGTCCCACAATTCGAGTCAGCGGATCGGTAATACTATCTCCCAGACCAATGGCATTGTATCCTGGCAAACCCGTTTGGCCCGTTTCTTGTCGCCACTGAGCATAGGCGCGTTCTACCAATGGAACCCAAGTTGCACTATTGGTGGGGTTACTCGGATCTCGCTGGTTATCCGCCGAAGCGGCAAACAGCTCCCCTGTTCCTGGCTCAATAGCAACCCGTCGATCGACAGTAACATACTGCGCCTGCAAGGTTGTGGCATCGTAGAAGCGAACCGTAAAGGTATTGTCCCCATTGTCAGTAATCATGCTATCGACAATATCGCTAGATTGATTACCGCTATCATTGCGCTGTGGTTTGAAGGTTGCAGCCAGGGACGCTAAGAAAGCACAGTCTCCTAATTGTCCTTGGTCGATATGACCAATACGAGCCGATGACGCACTGCCAAACAGAGGGCCTTGTAAGGTAGCATATCCCAACTGAAAATCTTGAGCTGCCTCGCCTGTATCGGTGCGGGCTGGTTGATTAAAGATCGGAGTGGGAGCTTCAGTCCCTAAAAACCATCGACCGATCTGACTTTCAAACTGAGCCGTGTTGGTATTCGCGGTCGAATCTTTGACAATCCGATTGATAAAGTACCGAACAGCATCTGGCATATTGAGTTGGGTACTGTTATTGACCAATAGCTTAAGATCGTCTAATTCTATTGCGTCAACTCCTCCCCCTGACGTACCACCTGCACGCAGGATCGCGATCGCATCATTACGATCTAACGTATTATCTGCAATACGAGTCGTCACCTCAGTTTTGAGTTCTGCGCTTTGAAGCTGATTAACTAATTGATTCGCCGTTGGTGGGGGCGTGCTTGTTACCGCATTAGGACGAACTACTGTTAGAGCATAAGAACCTGTTTGATTCGCCCCATAAGACGTGGCTCGCAAGAGGTATTCCACCCCAGCTTGCGCGGTAAAAGTTATCTGAGAATTGGTGGTATCGCCATTTACGTCATCATTTTCTTGAATCACTGCTCCTGTTTGAGCATTCACCAGTTGTAAAACCGTATCAAAGGCGGTGGATTCAAGCTTGACTTGGATGCGTTGCCCCGCAGTTACATTCGTAAGCTGATAAGTATCCTTATAGCGCGTGTTGTCAGCCGGATCTCTCAAATCCGTCGCACTCAGTTCGCCATTCACCACTTCATTTGCCGCAGTGTTATTCGCTGCAATTGCTGGCACAATTGCAGCGA
>JAAHGE010000603.1 GCA_010672635.1 Desertifilum sp. SIO1I2
CATTGCCGATCTGGCTGAGCGCCACGCCGGCCATGCCGGCGATGCCCGAGCCCAGCGCAAAGGTCATGGCATCGACGCGGGCGGTGGGAATGCCCATCACGGCGGCGCCCAACTCGGAAGAATTTCTGGCTACACCTGGCATGGTTGGGATCTTAAACCAGCGACCCGTTGTGAGTTCAATTTCTCCGGGTACAACCGTTACCGCTCAAGTCAAGGTGCCAATGGTTTGGGATCTGTCTGCTGCCAACCCAAATCCCAATCAGGGACGCTTTGTGGTGGAACTCACGCAGGACATGGTTGCTGCGACCGGACGGGTGGCCGTTCCCAAGGGAACCCAACTGATGGTTGAAGCGCAAGCGGTGAGTCGCAATCATCAACTGGTGCAAGCTACTGCGATCGCTCTCATCTTTCCTGATACAGGAGTCTTTGAAACGCTACCCGATGGCGCAATCGGTGTCAGTGGAGCGGGGGGTCGCCCCTTAATTGCTCAAAAATCAATGGATGTTGGACCGGATTTATTTCGCGAAGATTTGTTGGTTGGGGGTCTGAGCGCATTAGGACGAGCGGGTGAAATCCTTAACCAGCCGACTGAAGAGTTTAGTAGTGTCGAGGGTGAAGGCTCGTTTAGTCGTTCGGTGACGCGACTAAGGAGCAATCCACAGTTATTACCCGCCCTTCTTGATGGCTTTGGGACTAGCGTCAGTCGTCGGATCGAACAGCGATCGCTTTCCAATACCCAAGCAACGATCGACCAAAACACGATTGCTGTCTTACCGGAAGGCACCCCGGTGTTGTTGATAGTCAATAGCAATTTGCAAGTAGCGAATATTGAGTAACCCATATGCGAACGATCCTTTTACTTTTAAGTTTGAGTTTGGCTCATCCAGTTGTAGCGTTGGCTCATCCCATAACCTCAACAGCATCAGCCGCCTATCGGCGAGTGGAGCGAGAGCGGGCAATGCAGCAAGTTACCGATCTTGAGTTGGAAGCGGGACGCTCGACTGTCATTGATTTTAGTCAGACGAACTCGCGAATTGTGTTTGTGAATTTGGCAGATCCGTCCCGTGCGGTATGGACAAGCAATGTCCCAATGGCATCGGGTCAAGCAACAACCTTATTTATTACGCCAATTGAGCCATTAAGATTTTCGGGAGCGATGACGAATGCTGTTACTAATTTAATGGTGCAGACCCTTGATGATACGGGTGTCAAGAGTTTGTATACCTTTAACCTGCATCACGTCCAAGCTGCCAGGGAGGTTGGGGTGTTGATTGTGCCTCAGTCGCCTGTTGCACCCGCAAACATGATTGATGAATTTACACTTGGGTCGATGGATGCTGGGGCGATTGAGCGAGGGTTGAGGATTGCGATCGCGCGGGGGTATACCGCTTTTGACGATCCGGTGGTAGAACAAACCCGACAGGCGATTGCTTCGCTCCAAAGGGGTCAAATCCCCCGTCAAGTTCCCGTTTCAGTGTTGCGATCGCTGCAAGCTTTGGGTCGCTATCAGTAATCAAGGAGTTAAACATGGGATTGCGTAATCGTAACCTAGGCAATAACGACGGTGATGACGAGCAAGAAATCTTTGATGAGTTTGATGATTTTACAGCGGACTCAGCAATCCGTTTTGAAGACGATTTCGACATTAACAACGACCCATTGCGAGCTGCAATAGATTGCAATGGGTCGGGTCGGCTCCGTAAAGCCCAATCGGTAAAAAAACAGCCCTTCACCGTCCAATCTTCAACTCCCGTCGTGAAGTGGGTTGTGCGGGGACGACAGTTGCAGGTGGGGTCCCAGGTTTATAACTTGAGACAAACTTATACCTATGGCTACGAACCGGCTCGATTATCCTCCGAGTCTCAGCAAGATAGCACTCCAATGGCGTACTTGGCGTATCAATTTCCGGTTCCTGGCGCTCAACGGTATGTTGTCGATCCCGATGCTGTTGAGGGTCAATTGCGTCCAGTTGAGCGGCTTGAACAATTAAAACTGGTTCCAGCTCATCATATAGTATGGATGGTTGTGTTTACTGCCAAAACAGGTAAGGGGGTTCGCCGACTGTTACGCGAGTATTTGCGATCGCTTCATTTTCGGTCGCAATAACAGCCAATAGCAATCGTTGTTATCTAACGTGGACTCCCCAGGTTAATTAGAGGGGTTCGATATCCCTCTAATTAACATTTACAGAGGTAGTAAGTCTAGTAAAATCAAGGAATGCTCACACTGACCTACCGCTACCGAATCTATCCGAGTGCCGCTCAAGAACATCAGTTCATAGAGTGGATGGAGATTTGTCGAGGAGCGTATAACTACGCCCTTCGAGAAATCAAGGATTGGTGCGACAGTCGTAAGTGCTTGGTAGATAGATGTTCCCTAGAGAAGGAATACATCCTCCCCTCAGACTTAAAGTTTCCAAGCGTTGTTCAGCAACTCAATAACTTGCCCAAAGCGAAGAAGGAATTCCCCAGATTGAGCGAAGTTCCTTCTCAAGTCCTCCAGCAAGCTATCAAACAGTTGCATCAAGGATGGGATTTCTTTCAATCGAGAGGGTTTGGCTTTCCCAGGTATGCGCTTCGCGCAGGCTAGCGCCAACAAGAAGTTCGGGCAGTTGAAGTCGTTGCTGTTTCCTCAATTTAAGAGCAATCCAGTCACAAACTTGCATCTCAACCTGCCCAAAATCGGAGCAATCCCGATTAACCTGCATCGACCTATCCCGGCTGGGTTTAAAGAATCCTGAGTAAGGCCGATCAAGGGTACGCATCTATCTGCTTGTAATGCAATGTCAGCGTACCAGACCCAACCCCGCACGGACACCCGATTGGAGTTGATATTGGGTTAGACAAATTCTTAGCAACCAGTGACGGCGCAATCGTAAAACCGCCAAAGTTCCTTAAAAGTCTGCAAGGTCGGCTGAAAGTGCTACAGCGCAGATTGTCGAGGAAACAAAAGCGGTCTGAACTGTGGGTATAAAACCGATAGAGATGTGGCAGCAGGTCAGATTTTGTCCAGATAAAATGGTCAGATCACTGTTGTTGACGGGGGTTAAATAGGAGAATTTCTTCTTGGGTTTGGGGGTCAATTCCCGATGTAAAGTTATAGTGACGCTCGTTACAGCGATGGAAGCTAAGGCAAGGTTATCCGGTTCGTCTGACCCTCCTAGAGACTCTATGCATTACTCACATCTTTCTTAATCAAATCTGGGTTGACACAAGTAGCCGTAGTGGGGGAAAGTAGCAACCAAGTTTGTGTAATGTCATGTAGTCGTCGCAGACCTTGCCAAATTGTTTTCACA
>JAAHGE010000604.1 GCA_010672635.1 Desertifilum sp. SIO1I2
TTAAGGCAGGTTTACCCTGCCCTAAAACCTAAGCTGTTTTGAACTAACTGGATTTAATGGGTTGCTTCTGGCAAGATCAAGCGGTTGATTAAGCTAGCAGTAATTGAAAGGATAATCGATCCAATCAAGGCACTTAAAAAACCAGTAACCGCAAATCCCGGCGATAGGGCTGCCACAACCCAGAGGCTAATGGCATTCACCACTAACAGGAATAACCCCAAGGTGACAACCGTAATTGGCAGCGTTAAAATCACTAAAATAGGACGGACGATCGCATTGACTAATCCGAGAACGAGTGCTGCGATCGCCGCCGCCCCCAATCCTGTAACGGCAATACCCGGTACAATCTGAGCAGTAATAATCAAAGCAACAGCCGTCCCAATCCAAGTCAAGAGAAAGTATTTCATCATTCGCTCCGGCTCGGTATAACTCCCCAAATTTTAACCATCTCTGCTGCCTTTGCTCTTTTCTCGTAAGATACGTTTAAAAGGAGTTGAGAGCGATCGCACTTATGATCTTTCGGTACCTAGCAGCCTTGATTGTGGCTGTATTGCTGTGGAGTGGAACAACTCCAGCTTGGGCACAGGCCGTTCTTTATCCCCCGCCGCTGTCGTATACTGGGGCAGACTTGCGAGGCGAAGACTTTTCAGGGCAAAATCTGCAATCGGCTGAATTTGTCAACGCCAACTTACCCCAAACTAACTTTAACGGCGCAAATCTACGCGGGGCAATCTTTAGCGGTGTCGCTATGCCTCAAGCCAACTTACATGGGGCAGACTTAACCTATGCCATGATTGACCAAGCGAACCTCACCGGGGCAGATTTAAGCGATGCTGTCTTTACAGAATCAATTTTGCTGCGAACGATTTTAGACGAAACCGATATTACCAACGCTGACTTTAGCGATGCCTTATTGGACGGCGTGCAAATTCGCGAACTCTGTCAGCGTGCTTCTGGGGTAAACTCACAAACGGGTATAGCAACGCGAGAGTCTTTAGGGTGTCGATGAGTAAGCAAATTCAGCGTGTCGGTGTGATTGGTGGGGGACAATTGGCTTGGATGATGGCCGGTGCTGCCCGCAAGTTAGGTATAGAATTAATTGTACAAACGCCGAGTTCTGCCGATCCTGCTGTTGCCACCGCCGCCGATGTCATTTTTGCCGCTGTGGATGATGCCAGCGCTACGGCGGAATTAGCCAAACGCTGCGATGCAATCACGTTTGAGAATGAGTTTATCAATTTGGCGGCGCTAGAACCGCTAGCAAGTCGCGGGGTAGAATTTCGCCCGCGTTTGGCAGCTTTAGCCCCTTTATTGGATAAGTACGAACAACGCTGCTATCTGCGCGATCTGGGTTTACCCGTACCTGCCTTTGTCGCCGTGGAGGCGGATAACCTGCAATTTCCCGATCCGCGATCGCCCTTTCCTACCGTTCTCAAAGCGCGGCGGCATGGGTATGATGGGCAGGGAACGTTTATTTTGCGCGATCGCACTGAGCTAGAAACCGCGTTAAATCGGTTAGGCAATACCCCAGTATTACTAGAGGCGTTCGTCCCGTTTGAGCGCGAATTAGCCGCGATCGCAGCGCGCGATCTCTCCGGAGAGGTGCGGGTGTTCCCGGTGGTGGAAACGCACCAGGTAAACCAAGTGTGTCGTTGGGTGTATGCTCCGGCTGAGGTTAGTGTAGCAGTTCGGGAACAAGTAGAGGCGATCGCCGCCACGCTTCTGAACGCCCTAGAAGTTGTCGGCGTCTTTGGAATTGAGTTATTTTTAACCCCAGACGAGCAAGTTTTAGTTAACGAAATTGCCCCCCGTACCCACAATTCCGGGCATTTGACGCTAGATGCGTGCCATACCTCTCAGTTTGAACAGCAACTGCGGGCAGTCTGCCAGCAACCGCTAGGCGATTCGGGGTTAAACTGTCCGGGGGCGGTGATGGTGAATCTGTTAGGCTACGAACAAGCTGACAGCGACTATCTCCCCCAACGCCAGCAGCTAGCCGAGATTCCCCAATCCCATGTTTATTGGTACGGCAAAAACCAAGCCCGTCCGGGGCGCAAACTCGGTCACGTTACCGTATTGTTAGAAACGGGGAAACGCTCAGAAGCGATCGCCCTGATTGAGAAAATCGAAGCGATTTGGTATCCCCAAGCAGAACTTTAAACTTTTTCTGGCTTTGGGGTCGCCGTCTGAGTCAATTCCCGCTAGAATGGATATCGGATTAGACTGCGGCGTTGGTGACTGCCAATACTGTTTTATGATCTATGCTTTGTCTTATTCGGGAACCTCAAGGATGGTAACGGCAGTAGACCGAGCTTGTACTCGGAAACTTTAAGTTACAGCAGATGGTGCCCACCTGGTTTTAACCAGGTCAAAAACTGAGGTAAGACGGCGTTGTGGTCAATCCAATTCAGAAAGCCTTCCCTTGTTGATTAGCAGGGGTATTTTTTTAGAATTATTGATTATGGCAACTCATCATATTACGGTTGAACTAACCGATGAAGAGATCGGCATTCTGAAGCGTTTGGCTGATGCTCGCAATATCAGCGCCACGGCAGCATTAAAACACGCGATTATTACGGCTGACTATCTCGAACGTCAAACGCGCGACGGCAAGCAAATTTTTATTGGCGAAATGGTGAATAATACCGTCCAAGGGAGTCTTAAAACCGTTAATATTGAAGCGATTCCCCAGTAGCGCCAATTCATAGGAGTCAGTACCTATCATGCGAGATCTTGAGCCATTGAACGAGAGGCCACTCGATCTAGATGAGTTAACAGGAACTCAAGGGAGAACCCCAAACTTACCATCCATTAAAATTGAATCAACTCCCATTGATATTGCCACTCAACGCGAGAAAACGCGAACTTGGTTGGCAGTTTATTTGTTGGGGCTGCTAACAGTAAGTTTAATTGGGATTGGAATTTATATTACTGTAGATCGCGGCAGAGAAACCGGCGAATCTGAGCGGCATCGAGAAATTTTAACCATTGTTTGGACTTCTCAGGTAACGCTGGTTAGTGCAGCATTAGGATTTTATTTTGGCAGCGAAAGTCGCATTTCCTAGAATTTTAGACAACTGGGCAATCGATCGCCTTCTTTCGCTTCTAAGAAGAACCATTTTGTGAAACAATAGCAAGGTGCTGTAGTCTCAAGTGCTAACTGCTATAGCCTGCTGATACAAAACGGCGATCGATAGCAGGTTGTACGACCTTAAACTCAGGGACAATAGCTCTATCTGTTTCGCTGGGGGAATGACCCAAGCTACCTCGATCTA
>JAAHGE010000605.1 GCA_010672635.1 Desertifilum sp. SIO1I2
TAACAATCGCTAACCCGGTGGAGTTTGGCACTCAGTATTTTAAGTAGCACCGTCGTCGGTTCCGCATTTGTGGGAATTCATCCAGTAATGGCACTTTCAGAAGAACAACTCATGCAGAAATTGCAACAAGTGCCCGTCTTCACCATTACCAATGCAGAAGGCGCGCCTTTAGTTGCATCCGTTCCCAATGGTCAAGGGAATACCGGAAACTCCTCGGTGACAGGAGTGTTTATTTCTCAACAGGATGCTCAAGCGTTCATTGAGAAATTGAAAACTCAAAATCCCCAATTAGCCAATACGGTTCGCGTTACGCCAGTTCCGTTAGGGGAAGTCTACCGCATGGCCGAAGCCAATCAAGCCAACTCAGAACGGGTGATTTTTGACTTGGTTCCCATGCAACGCCAAGTGGATTCTGCTTTGACACTTCTGCGCGAAGAAGGTCAACAAGTCAATCAATTCCCTGGAGTGCCTTTATTTTATGCCAGTGGCGGCCCGGATCAGGGATATTTGACGATTCAACGCGGTAACGAACAAGTGATTCCCTTCTTCTTCAATAAAGAAGATTTGATGAGTTTGATTGAACGCTACAAGCAGCAACAGCCAAACCAACAACTCTCCAATGTTGAAATTGAGGTGGCTAACCTTCAGCAGGTCATTGAGGTTATGAAAACGAGCAATGACCAACAACTGGATAAGATTATCTTGGTTCCCGCCAGAGAATCTTTAGACTATGTGCGATCGCTCCAACAATCGGGTCAGCAACAACCCGCTAGACCGCCTCAACGGTAGTTCTAAGTGCTGAGTGCTGAGTGCTGAGTAGGGAAGGGGGTGGGGGGATATAGAGTGCTGAGTTGATAGTTATCAAGTTTTTCTATCTCTTCTTCCCCAAACCCCAACTCCCAACTCCTAACTCCCTTCTTCCCCCCATCCCCCCATCTCCCCACCCCCCCACCCTCTTACTCTCCGTGATTTCTGGCGAAGAACTCTGGCGCTGGCAAAAACAGGCAAAACTTTCGGCGATCGCCTCTGAGATTTCGCCAGAGGAAGTTGACTGGCTGTTGCAAGAAATTGCAGGGTTTGACCGCTTGACTCTTCGCCTGGAAACCTACAAAACCCCAACCCAGTTCAACGTATCGTTGAGCTTACCCGACTTAGAACAGCTTTGGCAGCAACGCCTCAACGCCAGAGTTCCCATTCAGTATTTAGCAGGACGGACGCCTTGGCGGAAATTTCGCCTCAAAGTTGGGCCAGGCGTTCTCATTCCCCGACCGGAAACAGAAGATTTAATTGAAATTGCCCTTAAAGCAGCCCAGACCCCCGAACATCGTCAGGGCCATTGGGTAGACTTAGGAACCGGTAGCGGCGCGATCGCTATCGGACTAGCAGACGCGTTCCCCGATGCGAAGATACACGCTGTCGATCGCAGTTGGGAAGCGTTGGCGATCGCTCAAGAGAATGCCCGCACCCTCGGCTTCAATCGCATCCAATTTTATCAAGGATCTTGGTTTGCACCGCTATCTGCATGGCGCGGGAAACTCGCGGCTATGGTGTCTAACCCACCTTATATCCCAACAGCAATGGTGAGGCAACTGCAACCGGAAGTGGCAAACCACGAACCCCACCTCGCCTTAGATGGTGGTGCAGATGGTTTAGACTGCATTCGTCATTTAGCGATCGCTGCGCCAGATTATCTCTGTTCTAACGGGATCTGGTTAATTGAAATGATGGCAGAACAAGCCAGCAGCGTGCGAGAACTCCTACAGGAGTGCGATTGCTATCACTCCATCCAAATCTTCTCAGACTTTGCCGGAATCGAACGATTTGTACTGGCTTATCGTCGTTAGACTATTTTTTTCAAAATGCGGAATTAGCTAACAGTTCCAGGTTGCTGAGACAATAGCGATAGATGCTTCACTGAAAGAAACTCAAACGCCAAATGACTCTTGTTGCCTTAGATAACCTAATTCAAGCCGCAAAAGCGGGTCAACTGGTGAGTTTTCCAACCGATACCGTCCCCGCCTTGGCTGCTAAACCGGAATGTGCCGATCTGATTTTTCAAGCCAAACAGCGCAGTCAGGATAAGCCTTTAATTCTCATGGGGGCGACTCCTGAAGACCTTTGGCCCTACTGTCAAGGAACGGACTCTGAATTGGCGATTTGGCAGCGCGTAGCTGACCAATTTTGGCCGGGGGCCCTTACCCTGGTATTACCGGCTAGCGATCGCGTTCCTCGCGTCATGAACCCCCTCGATCCGACTACGTTAGGGATGCGAGTTCCCAATAGCGCGATCGCTCTAGAAATCCTAGCCCAAACCGGCCCGCTTGCCACCACCAGCGCCAACCTTTCGGGACAACCCCCGCTTTTAGAGGGGTCAAAAATCGATCTCGCCTTTCCTCAAGCTCAAGTTCTCTCTCCAGCCTGCTGTGAAAATCAACCCCCACCCAGTAAACTACCTTCTACAGTGGCAAAATGGACGGGAAAGGGTTGGGAAACCCTACGACAAGGATCGGTGCAGTTACTCTCAAGCAACTGAGGTATCGATCGGATTTTGCGGAGACTATCACTAGGCGACTATTATGGGCTGGAGTAACTTGATTTATTTACTGGTCGGAGTAGGGATCGGGATCGCGATTGGTTTTTTTGGGAAGAACTGGGCGGCGGCGACGCCAACGCGGACTCAAACCGAAAGTGCTTCTTCTCCTGCGGTTCAGTCGCAAACGTTGCACCACTGTCAAGAACAACTGCAACAAACCCGTCTGGCTTATCACATGGCTTCGGAGATGAGTCAGTTTAAGGCGGGATTTTTAGCCAGAGTTTCCCACGAATTGCGATCGCCCCTCAATGGCTTAATTGGGATGCACCAACTCATTCTCAATGACTTGTGCGATAGCCCAGAAGAAGAACGCGAATTCATTGGAAAAGCCCACGAATCCGCCCTGAAACTTATGAAGTTTATTGATGAAATGGTTGTAGTTTCCAAAACCGAACACGGAACCGATCGCCTCCAAATTCAACCCATTGAACTCGCACAAGTTTTTCGGGAAGTCTATAACCTCACGCACCATCAAGCCGCCAATCGCAATCTCATTCTAGAGTTTTCTGAACCCAATCCAGAGGTTTATGTTCTGGCCGATCGGCGACGCTTCCGCCAAGTTTTGGTCAATTTAGTTGATAGCGCCATTACGCAAATGCCCGAAGGGAAAATTTGCCTGTCTGCGATACCCATACCAGAGTTACAAAAAGTCGCTATTGTTTTAAAAGACGATCGTCCTG
>JAAHGE010000606.1 GCA_010672635.1 Desertifilum sp. SIO1I2
TGAGAACCAATATGCGAATTATCCTTTCACTTCAATTCGCCACGTGCAAATCGCTATTGACCATCAACAGCACCGGAGTCCCTTCAGGCAATACAGCAATCGTGTTTTGATCGATTAGGGCTTGGGTATTGGAAAGCGATCGCTGTTCGATCCGACGACTGACGCTAGTCCCAAAGCCATCAAGAAGGGCGGGTAATAACTGTGGATTGCTCCGCCGTCGCGTTACCGAACGACTAAACGAGTCTCCACTCGAAGCACTACTAAACTCTTCAGTGGGCTGGTTGAGGATTTCACCCGCTCGTCCTAATGCACTCAGACCCCCAACTAACAAGTCTTCCCGGAACAACTCTGGTCCGACATCCAATGATTTTTGAGCAATTAAGGGGCGACCTTGCGCTCCACTCACTAAGATTGCGCCATCGGGTAGCGTTTCAAACTCTCCTGTATCAGGAGAGATAAGAGCGATCGCGGTGGCTTGCACCAGTTGATTATTGCGGCTCACCGCTTGCGCTTCAACCATCAACTGAGTCCCCTTCGGGACTGCCACCCGACCGTTCGCAGCAACCATGTCCTGCGTTAGCTCCACCACAAAACGCCCCTGACTAGGATTTGAGTTAGCAGCAGACAGATCCCAAACCATTGGCACCGTAACTTGAGCGGTAACGGTTGTCCCCGGAGAAACCGAACTGAAGATTGCTCGCTGGTTTAGGATGCCCATCATGCCAGGTGTAGCCAGAAATTCTTCCTCTCCTTCTCCCACAAGTACAGGTGTTGCAGCCGTTTGGCTACCAATTATTACAGTCTCAAAGCGCTCAACAGCATCAACAGCAACAGGGGTTTCAACTGGCTCCTCAGATATCTGGGCCTCTACGATTGGTGTACTCAATTCAACTTCTGCACTCTGAACGCCCAATTGAGCTAATTGCGCCCAACGCTCCATCGGGTCTACCGGATCGGGTGGTTTTACTTCTGGAGGACGGCTCATCTGGGGTTCGCGAACCGGCTCATTCCTAAGAGGAGGGGGTTGTGGTACGTTTCGAGGAGGGGGTTGTGGTCGAACTTCTTGCACCACAACTCGCTCAGTCCTAGGGCGCGGTTCTCGTTGTACTCGCGAACGAGGGGGCTGAACAGATTCCTCGGACTCTTCTACTTCTGGACTAGGACTAGGTTGGGGCGTTTGAGCCAACGCTGCCTGCTGATCGCGAAAAGCTAACTGGCTCCGAAGGGCTGCCGACTCATCCTGCACCAAAGGCACGGTTGCTTCAGCAGACGTGCGTTCGGGTCTCTGTGCAGTTTGGGTTGCAGTGCGCCGAAACCCGAAAACCACCAATAAAATCAAACCCATTAACCCCCCTACAGCAATGACCACAAACAGCGATTTCCCGAACGGTTTGCGTTCAACCTGTGTGGTTTCTTCCTCCTGAGCGTCCTGCATCTGAACATCATCAAGAGCAAATTCAGATGGGATAGGCGGATCTTCAAGTCCAGCTAACTCGCGTTGGGTCTCAAGATCGAGTTCTGAAACTTCATCTTCAATTCGTTGGGTCATAAAAACTCCGTAACTTTGTTGAGTTGGAAGTTCGTTTCATCAGGTGGGCGATGCTACCCCACGCTACCCCTCTGGGGTTAATGCGGCCGGATCGTAAGGCGTAATATCAGTAATTTGCAACCCAGCACTCATCGTTTGATAAATTAACTGCTCTACCAGGGGTGCATCAGAACCAAGTGGAGATTGAGGAATTTCAACAGTCCGTAAGGCAAAGGTGCGATTAAACAAAATGGGTTGTCTAGCACCCGTGCGTCGGTCGATCAGATTTCGGGTCGCTTGTACATCCACCTGCCAGCGACCCGGGGCAATTTGTCGCGGTTCGGATATCAAATCAATCGTTATGACTTGACGCACATCACCATTGAACACCTCATTAGGAACAATTTCCTCAGCCATCAACTTCAACGCTTCCGTTGCAAAAGCGGGTTCAAGCAAATAACTGGCAATTGACATCCCAAATGGAACTCGTTGCCGACTTCCCTGTACTGCTACTCCTGAGTCAGGTTCTTGCGTGCCGGGTACAACCCCATCCCAGTTGAAACTTAAATAAATCCAATCGCTAACCGTTTTACGGATTAGCTCGGGATTGCGAAAATGCCGTTCCCGTTCAGTAACGGCGATCGCTTCACCGTTAGTAAGCTGCACAAAGGTAGGACGACGCGACACGATTTGATTCATTCGAGTCAATAGGAACAACTGGGTGAGTAGAATCAAAGCGCTGCTGCCCAGGATGCACAATTGCAGTACTGCCAGTAGGCTCTTATTGTCCCCATCCAATAAGCGCTGATGGCTTAAAAAAGCGTCAGATTGCTTAAGTCGTCGGACTTTAAACATGATTCTTCCCAAACTACTTTAATCGGATTAAGGTACGGGTTAGCTCTGCGGTTACGCCCGCTGTCAGGTCGCCGATTTGCTTAACCGTGCTGCTCAACCCTCGGTAGATTGCAACTCCACCACTGCCGCTAATGAGTAGCGCTAAAGCCGGAGCGCCGATTGCGAGTAACATCGAAAAGCCTAAGTCACTGGCTAACTCAGCATTGGACTCCACAATCCGGGTGGCGACAAGTCCCACCACGATGTTGTAGCCCACCTGAACGCCATACAGACTGATAAACCCAATCAACCAAGCCACAATTGGCCGGCTTCCCATCGGTAGCAGGGATAGGCTCATGGCAATCGGGGAAAATAAAGCACTCAGCAGCAGTGCCGCCTCTAGGAGGTTGTTCACCATCCACTGCAACCCATAGAGAATGGCTCGGATTAACGGCAACAGATTATCTCGTAAAACCGCAGCTACTGCATTCCCAGCCGCCTCTTCTAAACTCTGACCCGATAGCAATCCCCCGGCGGTTCCTCCGACAGCCCCAACTAAAGGAGCAATTCGATTCGCATATTGGCGTAATGCTGGTAAAACCGTACCCGCTAGGGTTTCCGAACGCTGTACAATCTCAGCCGCAATCGGTCCCTTTTCAGTCCAGCAGGTGACTAATTCTTCACCGACTAATCCGCTACATTCTGCATAAAGGTTTTGGATTTCTTCTCGTCCGGCAGCGGTTAATCCCTGCTGGGTAATGGCATCGCGGAAGACTAATTCTCCTATTTGAAAATCCAGCACCCGTTGGGTTTGAGCATAGCCAATAGCTCGCAATCCTCGAACCGTTCTGGCCAAAACTGTACCGTTGTTGGACAGAAAAAAAACGATCGCCAGCGGCCAAACAA
>JAAHGE010000607.1 GCA_010672635.1 Desertifilum sp. SIO1I2
ATGGATAATTTTGCAGGTTCGCACGAACAGTTTTATCGAGAATTCATTGAATCGAGGAATTCTTAAGTGATGTGAGTTGCAGAGGAAGCGGAAGTGCAATCGTACATAAAGTCACTATTCCTTGTTTGAGATTAACTCATATTCATAACGAGTATGATTTGTCAGAATATAGTCATGATGAGTTCGTCTTGAACAATCCCTATCGGATCTTTTTTCACGCCTAGGATTGAAATTACTAGTTTATATAATCTAGCTGTGGTGCTATACTTGTAGTATATTCTGTAATATAGGTTATACTATAGGATTTACATATGAGCAAGACTGAAATCCCTTCAGGGATAGAACACTTAGAGTGGATATCTTCCATAGCTGCATTTAATGCAAGTAAATCAGGTGATATTGTTGCCGATCAACGGGATTTACAAGTTATCGGAACATCATTGTCTGTATTTTATCAAGCAGCAACATGCCACAGAAAATGCTATGGCGGAGGTCATCTGCTTGAAAGATTAGTAGGTAGAATATATAACCTGTCCTGTGCTGCTTATTTACTAACTACATTAGGATTCTATGATGAATCTCTAAGTCTGATTAGAATTATAGGCGAGATATCCAACTTAATAACTCTTTCTATCCATGATCCTGAAGCTATAAAAGAATGGATCTCATCTGATGAGACAACTAGACACAAAAAATTTAGTCCTGTCAAAGTTAGAATGAGAATTGAAGAAAAGGGAGGAATATTACTTGCTAATCAAGATTGGTATTCAAATATTAGTAATAACTATATACACGCTACGCCAAATACTCAACCTAACATGCATAACAAAGAAGGTATTTCTGCGGCAGGAGGTTTAATACAAGAGGAAGGCGTAGAAAAGGTAATCAGAAATTTAGCTTATATTACGGGACCTACGGCACTAATTGTCTGTGCCTATTTTAAATTTGATGATTTACTTCAAGAACTTAAAATGTTTTATTGAGTTACTAGACTTTGGAATCCAAATGTTATTGCACTTCGAGTTGTTAGGTTTAGTACAAGTAGTTCTCTCTTCTTTGTCACATTTGCGATCAAATTGGGATGGGTGCCTAAAGATAATATCTCAATCAATCTAGGCAACAATTCTCGATCTATTGAAAGGAGAGAAATAGTTTTGTTCAGAGTCGGAGGCGATCGCAAACGGTTGGCGCAAAGCACCTAGGTAGCCATCGCCTCATCGGTTAACTAAGCCACAAGCGTCACTGTTCCACTATCAAGATCGTATCGTCCGCCAACAATCTTTAATTGACCCGATTGTACGCGCTTCATTAGGAGTTGCGATCGCTTTAACTGTTCCATCTGATAGCGGACATTCGCAGTTACCGCATTATCCACCAAATCCCCTGACAAACCCTTAACCTGTTCCACCGCAGGCAGAATCGGCTTCACAAACGCACCAATCGCCCCAGGAAGAGGCTCATTTTGCACCGCCGCAGTCACGGCACCGCAGCGTTCGTGACCGAGTACCATTAAAACTGGAGTACCTAACAACACTACAGCGTATTCAATACTCCCCAGCGCTTCAGGCGTTGCAATATTCCCAGCAATCCGCACATCGAAAATATCGCCAATCCCTTGATCGAAAACAATCTCCGCCGGAACCCGCGAATCTGCACAGCTTAAAACTGTAGCAAAGGGATGTTGCGCCTGTGCTACTTCTAACAGCCGCGCCGCCGATTGATCGGGGTATTCTGGATGATGCTGCACAAACCGCTGATTTCCCTCTAGTAACTTCTGTAAAGCCTCATCGGGACTGAGGGAGGAAGCACCCGACAGATCGGCAGCTTGTGCCTGTTTAACTTGCCACGAAAGACTGCTTCCTGTAAGGCTAACAACACCGATTGAGCCAAATTTGAGAAAATTACGACGACCAATAAAACCTGTTCTATAACCCATACTTGATTCTCCAGAAAAAATGGAGAATTAAAAACGCAAAATTAAAAAATCTAAGCAGACTCTTGAGCTTAACTTTCTAATTCCTAATTTTTAATTCTCCCAAACTTATAACGATGCGATACATTTAACAGAGCGAATTTCCATTACATCTGAGATGTAACAGGTTCCTCCGAACTTGTTTAACAAAGGACGAACGTTCTCTACCACGCCCTTAAGTTGATCGGGCATACAGAAAGCGATGATATAAACGTTATCCAGCATGGTCATATCTAAATCTTCAGTGCCTTCTCGCAATCCTTGCCCGGCAACATTGCGAATCACCGCATGACCGTGGACGCCCGACTTATTTAAACTATCCAAAATCTTGCTGAGTTCAAACGAGTTGGCAATGATTTCGATTCTTTTGACAAGATGCATGGGATTACCTCCACAACAGGTTGATTCCGTACATATAAAGCGGAATTCCCACAATGATGTTGAACGGGAATGTGACTGCTAGGGCTGTTGAAACATAAAGGCTGGGGTTTGCTTCGGGTACCGTCATCCGCATCGCAGCCGGAACTGCAATGTAGGAAGCGCTTGCACAGAGAACGGAGAATAAGAGTGCATCTCCTTGAGGCATATTGATAAATCTAGCGATCGCTAATCCAATGCCTGCGTTGACTATAGGAATCAGTATGGCAAACGAGATCAGAAAAACCCCAGTTTTTTGCAAGTCTTTAATTCTTCTGGCCGCAACCAGTCCCATATCCAGCAAAAAGAAAGTGAGAACGCCGTAGAACATCCCTTGGGTAAAGGGTTCTAAGACTTGCCAACCATGTTCTCCCGTCAACATCCCGATCAGCAAGCTGCCAACCAGCAGGAAAACGGAACTGTTAAGAAATGCTTCTTGCAGCACTTCAGACCACGCAAATTCTCGCTTTTCATCGACGGTAAATAGATTGACCAGGATCAAACCGACAATGATGGCAGGAGATTCCATTAGCGCCAGTGCTGCAACCATGTAGCCATCAAAATCAATGTTCAGTTCCGTCAAAAATGCGCTTGCGGTAATGAAGGTGACAGCACTGATCGAGCCATAGGTAGCTGCGATCGCGGCTGCATCGTAGGTATCGAGTTTCAGTTTAAGAATAAAGAACGTGTAGAGCGGGACGACACAAGCCATGATCGTCGCCGCCAGGAGCGTTAGAACCACTTCCTGGGTGACGCCACTTTTAGTCAGTTCTACCCCTCCTTTAAACCCAATCGCAAGTAGCAGATACAGCGAGAAGAGTTTGGGAATCGGTGCGGGAATTTCTAAGTCAGATTTGACAAGAACCGCCGTCATCCCCA
>JAAHGE010000608.1 GCA_010672635.1 Desertifilum sp. SIO1I2
TGTATATTTTCACCCTTTCTAGGAGAGTATGGGCGTGCTGTAAGACAACTTTCGATAAAAAGGGTGAAAATATACGAACTGCAAATTCAGTTCTATATGGCTCAAAATCAGATGCTAAAATCCATTGATACGGGTTTGCAAGTGCTGGAAATGCTGGGGGTTTCGCTAGCGACTGAAGTTAATGAAAATAGTTTTTCTATTCAGCTTCCCTCTCTGATGGAGGTAGAGAATACTCCAGAAATGACCGATCCGTATCAGTTAGCAGCGTTACGAATATTAACAAGCATTACCGCTCCAGCGTATACTGCCAAGCCAGAAATTGTCCCGTTGATTGTTTTGGCTCAGATTGAGCTTTCAACGCAGTATGGTTATTCTGCGTTGACTGCTTTTGCGTATGCCTTTTATGGGGTAATTGCGTGCAATAGTTGCGGCGATGTTGAGAAAGCCTATCATGCGAGTCAACTTGCTTTAAAGTTACTCGATCGCTTTGATGCTAATTTTCTCAAATGTAAGGTTTACAACCTCTTTAATGGTTTAATTCGGCATTGGAAAGAGCATCTCAACCAGGTTTTTCAAACCTTTCAGGAAAGTATGCAAACTGGTTTGGAAACTGGTGATATAGAATATGCTGGCTATAGCGCTACAGCTTACTGTGCTAGCTTGTTTTTAGCAGGGAAACGTTTAGATCTAGTTGAACAACAACAACGGCAGTATATTGATTTAGCAATCAAAATTAAGCAAGATTATGCAATCTATTACATCCCCATTTTGCACCAAATGACGCTCAACCTTCAAGAAGGAGGCGATCGCAAGTGCGAGTTGGTGGGTGAAAGCTTCAACGAGAACGAAACATTACCACTTTTTATTAAAACTAACAACAGAATTTTACTGTTCGTTACTTATCTGTCGAAAACTATTCTGCTGTATTTGTTCAAAAAACCGCAAGATGCGATTGAAGCAGCAGGCTTAGCAGCCGAACACGCCGCTAGTGTCTTGGGGATGGTTGTTTATGTCGCGCATAACTTTTACTATTCTTTGTCTCTCCTGGCTTGCTATCCTCAAGCGACTGAAGCCGAACAGCAACAGTATCTCCAGATCGTTAATGAAAATCAACAACTGATGGGAAAATGGGCGAGTTCTGCGGCGGCTAACTTGAAACACAAATATGAGCTAGTGGAAGCCGAGAAAGCTCGCGTCTTGGGACACCCCCTAGAAGCGATGGAGTATTATGATAGAGCGATCGCCAACGCTAAGAAGCAGGGTTACGTTCAAGAAGAAGCACTTGCCTCAGAACTAGCCGCCGAGTTTTACTTCTCAATCGGTAGAAGTAAGTTTGCTCAAATCTATCTCACCCAAGCTTATTACGGATATATCCATTGGGGAGCCAAAGCCAAAGCCAAAGATTTAGAAGCTAGATATACAGTAATCTTTGAGGAAGTTTTAAACCACGAGTCGATTTATCTCGATGTTTATAAAACCAGAACCTCAACGACTGGTGGAAGTGCCATTGTTTTAGACTTATCCACGATTAACAAAGCATCGCTTGCCTTAGCTGAAGAAATTGTTTTAGACAAGCTTCTCGACAAGTTACTAAAAATCTTGATGGAAAATGCTGGCGCTACTGTTAGCTGTCTGATCTTAGAAAAAAATGGGCAGCTTTTGATAGAAGCAACAGGCGACGTGAAGAAAAATGAAGTAGTTGTTGGCTTAAGCATACCCGTTGAAGATAGCCATTTATTACCCATTTCAGCCATTAACTATGTAGCCATTACTCAAGAAGTGGTGGTGTTGAATAATGCCGCTCATTCAGGAAGATTTTCTAACGATCCATACCTTTTAGCTAATCAAAATACCTCTATCCTTTGTTCGCCTGTAATTAACCAAGGAAAGTTAATTGGAATTATTTATTTAGAAAATGACATCGCCAACGGAGTATTTACTAGCGAGAGACTAGAGATTTTAAAAATTCTTTCCTCCCAGATTGCCATTTCTCTGAAAAACGCCATTTTGTATGACAAGTTGGAAATCGTTAGCCAAAACCTAATTCAAGCGAATCAGCAGTTAGAAAGCTATAATCTGACGCTAGAAGAAAAAGTAGTGCAAAGAACGGTAGAACTACAAGATAAAAATAGGCTTTTAGGAGAGCAAGCTCTTCAACTCGAACGCGCGCTGCGGGAATTGCAGACCACCCAAACTCAGCTAATTCAAAGCGAAAAAATGTCTAGCTTAGGACAAATGGTGGCTGGAATTGCTCATGAAATCAACAATCCGATTAACTTTATTTATGGTAACTTAAGCCATGTTAGCGATTACTTCCAGAGCTTGATGGATGTACTTTCTCTTTATCAGGAAAAAGTTACTTCTCCCATTCCTGAAATCCAGTTGCTAACGGAAAAATTAGATTTAGAATTCATTGTCTCAGACTTTCCTCGCCTGCTGGATTCGATGCAAATTGGAGCAGATCGCATCCGTCAAATTGTGATTTCCTTGCGGAATTTCTCGCGCCTTGATGAGGCTGCCATGAAATCGGTTGATATTCATGAAGGCATCGATAGCACGCTCTTTCTTTTGCAGAACCGCACGAAAGGTAAACCCGATCATCCGGGTATTGAGATTATTAAAGAATATGGCTCGCTTCCGAAAGTTGAGTGTTACGCGAGCTTCCTTAATCAAGTCTTTATGAATATCCTCAGCAACGCAATTGAGGCTATTGAAGAATCCTTTGGCAGTGCTTTGGGTGCAAAAGATCCCTCACGAAATCAGAAGGGGCAAATTCGGATTTCTACCCAGCTTACAAGCAATCGCCTAGTGGAAATCCGGATTTCTGATAATGGTATCGGGATGACGGATGAAGTTTTGCATCGGGTGTTCGATCCATTTTTTACCACTAAACCGGTGGGAACAGGCACTGGCTTAGGGTTGGCGATTAGTTACCAAATTGTTGTCGAAAAACATCAAGGTCAGCTCAGTTGCATTTCAGCCCCCGGACGGGGTACTGAGTTTACGATCGCACTTCCTCTCACGCAAGTAATGTTACCGTAAGTTTCATTTTTGGGCTGCCCTGTGTTATTAGAGGATGCTTTAAAGATCCTGCTGTAAGTCGCAAATCTTACACGTATCCCTAAATCCCCCGCTAAATTGCTATGCATTACTCACATCTTTCTTAATCAAATCTGGGTTGACACAAGTAGCCGTAGTGGGGGAAAGTAGCAACCAAGTTTGTGTAATGTCATGTAGTCGTCGCAGACCTTGCCAAATTGTTTTCAC
>JAAHGE010000609.1 GCA_010672635.1 Desertifilum sp. SIO1I2
TTGGCATCTGAGGCGCGTCACTATGGCGCTTATTGGATACTCGCAACCACCTATTACCCTAAAGAAGTCGTTAATGCTCGGTTAGCCGAGTTAGCGCCAGTCGAAAGCGAACTCCTTTCTACCCTCCATGCTGAACCAAGAATTCATAGTTAGACCTATCCGCAGGCAGAAAATCACTCTATCTGTTGATAGTCGAAAGCACGGCGGAAATCGCCTAGAGTTAAGGGATAAAACTTGACAGGGTGGATTTTATATGCCTGCTCTATTATTACTGGTAACTGGATACGCTTTGTTAGCGGTTTTCTTTGTTTCTTCCTTAGAAAAATCTGTGTAAACCTGCTCAGGGAGTGCCAATTGCACTCCCAATTTTTAACTCAGCAGTTTGCTATAGAACTGATTATTTCTCCCTGGAGAACGAAACACTTTTATCTCTTAGGAATGACTCGCGATCCTGGCTTTACTCGATAGGCTGAAACTACAACCATAGGGCGATCGCATTGAACGTTGATGTCGATCGACCATCGCGACTCGCTGGACTCTATCTTAGGAGTCCAGTGACTGACCCTCACTGCTGAAAGTCCCATGCTGTTGTCACGCATCAGCCAGGATTGGGTTCGGCTACGTGCCTTAACCTAACCTCCGCGACTCTCTTGAGGGTCAGTCAACTCAGTCCAGCGAAGCATTCAGCACTCATTCTTTTCACCCTTCATTAGACAAGCTTTAGAACGGTTCTAGCAATCGTTCTCAGTAAACTGTTCGCTCGAAGTAGATAACAAAGACATTTAGAGGAAACCTCATGGTATCGAATCATCAAACCCAGACGAAACGCGTCGCCATTTTAATTGAAAATGGGGTTGAAGACGCGGAATTTCAAATCCCCTATAAAGCCTTACAATTAGCCAAGGCTGATATCGTCATCTTAGGCTCTCGCACCAACGAGACTTATAAAGGAAAACAGGGAAAAGTCTCAATCGAAGCCGACGCTACTACAACAGAAACCCTTCCCGATGCGTTTGACGCCGTAATTATTCCGGGGGGAATGGCTCCCGATACGATGCGAACCAACCCCAACACAGTTCGCTTTGTCCGAGAAGCGTTTAACCAAGGTAAACTGATTGCAGCCGTTTGCCATGGCCCGCAAGTTTTGATTGAAGCGGACTTGCTCAAGGATAAGAATGCAACCGGGTTTATCGCCATCCGCAAGGATATGATCAATGCAGGCGCTAATTATATTGATGAGCCGCTCGTGGTGGATGGGAATTTAATTACCTCGCGTCAACCCGGCGATTTGGCCATTTTCACCACTGCAATTTTAAGCCGTTTGGGATTGGGTGGCAAAGAAGCGGCCCTGCCGATGGAAAACGATGCTTCTGCGGAATGGTGGAAGCTTGCGGATGCTTGGGGTGGCTCGACAAAAGGGGAAATTGTCACCGCGCTGAATACGGCGCTAGGCGGTGAAAAATACTCCCACGAAGCTTTTGAACAGTATGCCCAAAAAATTAGCAATCCCCAAACGCGATCGCTGTTTAATGAAATCGCAGCGGCGAAAGCCAAGCACATTCAACTGATTGAAACGCGTCTATCCGCTCTCAACGAGAAACCTTCCATTCCTACGGCGGCAGCAGAACCGTTTGCAAAACTCAGCAGTTGGCTACAATCGAGCAAAGATGTTGATGTCTTGCGTCGAGCGTTAGGCGATTTGCAAACCGGAATTGTGGATATCTTTAATCTCCGCAAGCAGTTTACCGATCCGGTGACGACGGCGCTGTTTACCCAGATTCAAACGAATTTGGAATCCTTTGAGCAGCATTTAGCTCAGTTAGTCCGTTCTTCTGTAAATCTGGATCGGACTGCAAATCCGGTGGGTAAAACCACGCCGAACCCAACTACAGGTGCAGTTGCTGGCTAATTACTGACGCTCGGAACTTGGTTTTCCAATCGATGGGGGACCAAGTTCTGAAATTTGATAGCCGTTGGGGTAACTCCGCAGGCGGGAGTCTGTGAAGAAGTCGGGTTGCTGGCGAGGAGGGAGGAAACGAACCAGTTTGGCGCGAAGTTTGAGGAGTCTTTCTAAGCGCGAACGCATTGGCGGCGATACTTCGGGAAAGCCGCAAGCCTCCAGTACAGCGTCATCGAGTAGGGTGTGGATTGAGGATTGAAGAGGCGATCGCAAGATTGCAGGAAACCAACTTAGGAAGAGGTTGCAGGTGGCTTCTCCAATGCGGCGATTGGTATCTGAGTAGCGGAAGTATTGAGCCTCATAATCCCGATTGTAGCGTTCTAATTCTGGGTAGGTTTCCGGGATGTCTTGAATGTGCATTCGCTTTCCCACCTCTCGCCAGAAGTAAAAGGAGGCGAGACGTTCTGTTTCGTTCATCAAGCGCCAGCCGAAACGCGCATTCCAACGAATGGGTTCGTAAATGAAGGTAGACAGAACGTAGAGAAAATCCTCGTTAGAGATTTTAAACCGTCCGTGGATGGCGTTCATCCGGTGCAAGGCTTGGGAACCGCGATCGCTCTCGTATCCCCATTTCGCGATTTCTGCCACAATTAATCCCGTATCGTCGTAGCGTTTTTGGGGACGGTGCTGGAATTCTCCGGTTTTGTCGAGTAAGGCGGAAATACTGGGGATGCAAAAGGTCCGCATGAGGGCCACTTCGAGCGATCGCTGCATCTCCCAGGAAAACTCATACCCGACCATAAACCGATAAATCTCATAGTGGTTTTCTAGAGGGTCGAGTTGCTGTAGCCGTTGTAGATAGTTCTGTCGCCCGCGCATGAATTTTTCGCTGTTGCTAAACTAAGCCTAGGACTTCCATTGACTTTTCAACAACTTCGTCTGGGTCAAACGGTTTGGTCATATACAAATCTGCACCCACCTCTTGACCTTTTTGCTTATCGAACTCTTGTCCTTTTGCTGTAAGCATAATAATGTAAACATCGGCTATTTTTACATCATTCTTAACAGCCCGACACACTTCAAACCCATTCATCAAAGGCATCATGACATCGAGAAACACTAAATCCGGTTTTTCCGATTGAATCGTTTCTAGTGCTTCTTGTCCGTTTTCGGCAATTAAAAGCTCAACGCCTTCATCTTCAAGTTCTTCTAAGGTTTGCTCTAGTAAAAGGCGGATGTGCGGTTCGTCATCTACAATTAAAATTTTCTTGGCCATAGGCTTACTCGCTCTTTTAGTAGATAACTTCAAAAATCTCTACTTTTGTTTTTTTACCTTTAACTTTAACAAATCCAACTTCTTTAAAAA
>JAAHGE010000061.1 GCA_010672635.1 Desertifilum sp. SIO1I2
TTGTCACTACATCACCCGTCCCCATAACTTACATGCTAAAGCCGGAAACCTCAATCATGCGATCGCTCAAACTTCTGGAGAACTCATTGCGGTTTTCGATGCTGACTTTATTCCCACCACTAACTTTCTAACCCGCACGGTGGGTTTCTTTCAACAGGCAAAAATTGCCCTCGTCCAAACCCATCAAAGCTTTTATAATACCGACCCAGTAGCTCGAAATCTGGGTATTCAAGACTGGGTTCCCCAGGAAGTTGAAGTTTTTTCTCGGTATTATCAAGTTCTGCGCGATAGCGTTGAGACAGCTTTATGTTACGGGAGTTCTTTTGTCGCTAGACGTTCCGCCCTAGAGAAAATTGGCGGATTTGTCACCGAATCTCTCAGCGAAGATTACTATACTAGCGTGCGACTGTCGGCCAATGGCGATCGCGTGATTTACCTCAATGAAAGTCTCAGCGCTGGACTTTGTGCAGAAAATATGGCTGGTCATATTCTACAACGCCTGCGCTGGGCTAGAGGCACGCTTCAGGGCTTTTTTATTACGGCGAACCCCCTACGCATTCCCGGCTTAAGTTTCATGCAACGTTTAGCGCATTTTGAGGGGATGGTTCAGTGGTTTACTAGTACGTTTCGCCTCTTCTTTTTAGTCGCACCTCTGGCTTATACGTTTTTAGGGATAAGTCCCTTTAATACAACGTTTGCAGCCCTATTTTACTTTTTCTTCCCCTATTATCTGATTCAATTACTGTCCTATTCTTGGCTCAATTATCGCAGCCGATCGGCTTTGCTTTCTGATATCTATAGCGTGGCACAATGCATCCCAGTTTCTCTCACTGTCGTACAAACTCTATTTAAACCGTTTGGCAAAAGTTTCCAAGTTACACCCAAAGGAACCTCGCGCGATCGCTATCAGTTTAACTGGTCTTTAGCCGTCCCTTTAATGATCCTATTGATTGCCACTTTAGTTTGCTTGCTCGATAATTTTTCTGTCCTCAAACCCTACTATTTCTCCTCTGATGGCTTCCTCCCCACTTCAACCCCTCAAATTGCTGAGGCGCAGTGGAGTTTCTTCTGGAATAGCTACAATCTTCTCGTTTTAGGAGTGGCGCTAATTGTCCTCATTGATATCCCTAAACCGGATATTTATGAATGGTTTTCCTTACAACGAATTGTCAAAATTTATCCCCAAGGAAACGGGCGCGAAGTGTGGGGAATGACTGCAAAAATCTCGGAAGCTGGAACCCAAATTGTACTTTCAGAAACTGGAGAATTTCTTGAATCTTTTTCCGATACAGTTCAGTTAGAATTCGTTGAATCTGGGTTGAAGCTGAACGGTAAAGTTTTACAACGGGGTTCTCAACTTTCGATTCAATTCCAAGAGATGAATGATGCACAATACTTTCAATTAGTCAAGCTTTTGTTTTGCCAGCCCGAACGCTGGAAGCCGATCAAAACGCCGAACGAATTGCGATCGCTCTTTCTATCGTTAATTGCTTTATCTCAACCCTTCAAACCCGCCTACTCTTGGATTCAAACGCAGCAGCGGCGCATTTTCAATCGGCGTCATCATCAAATCGTAACGCGCCATTAGTTCTTGCATTAAAACTTCAGAAGGTTCGTAGACAAAGATATCGCTAAAGTCCAGCGAGATTCGCGGAATATTGGGTTCAACCACCAGTTGCAGTTTAACATCCGGTCTGAGTTTATAAGAAAGCGAAATTAAGTTACCCAGACGAATATCAGAAAATTGACTTATAACTAAAGGATTGGGAGACGTATTAATAATGCGAGCAATTTGAGGATTGTTGTAACTCAACACTTTGTTCCACCAAGCTTCAGCCGTAAAACTGAGGGTACAAGAAATGACGCCGCAGGAAATCGCAAACGAAAGGGCACTCATCCACAATAAGCGGGATTGAGCATTTGGGGTATAGATTTTTCGGGCAAATAAATAGGCGCTGACAACGGGAACTGCAACATACGTAGGGACAAAATAGCGACTATTGCCAGAAATTTGACCGCCTCGAACCAGATCGGCAGCGATCAAAAATACTGCACTACCAATCGCTAACAACAATAAAAATAGCCAAACGGGTTGGGGAGTATGTTTAATCAGAACCTTGAACCCGTAACCCACAAATAACAAGCTGGCTAGGGCAAACACAATCAGGATTGGGTTCGCAAATTCTAACGGTAAATCAATAAAATTGCTGCTGAGATGCAGACCCCAAAATCTCAGCAGGGTGGGTAAATTTTTGCCTTGGCTAGCCCATTGAGTTTTAGTTTGAAATTGCTGCCAATGGGCTAAAATGACACCCATCCAAGGCAGGAAGGCGATCGCCCCCACCAACCACGCCCCACAAGCCGCCTTGAGAGTAGGCGTCCAGCGAAATCGTTCTAAAATTAGCAGGTAAAGTGCATGGGAAGCGATCGCCAATCCTGAGAACAACGTGGTGTAGAAATTGAGAACCACCATCAGCGCGTACAGCCACCAGTTGCGCCCAGAGGGAATCCGCATGGCTCGAATCAGCGCCGCACTAGCCAGTATTGTCATCGCAATCCACAAACTGTAAGGTCTGGCTTCTTGAGCATACAGGACGTGAAACGGTGCAACGGTCAGCAGCGCGATCGCAATCCAGCCAACCCGCGCCGAACCAAACAATTCCAAACACAACCAATACAGCGCCGGAAAGCTTAAAAGACTAATCGCCGCCGATAGGCTGCGAAACGCCCCCACCGAACTGCCAAAAATCTGTACCCACAGGCGACCGATCAGATAATACAGCGGCGGATGTTCGGGACTGTCCATCAACGCCCTCAACGTATCGCCCCATCCGAGATCCGGCGAGAGGCGCTGATATTGCAGCAAATCAGCCGCCGTTAACACCTCGCCAGAAAATACCCGTTGAGTGACGCGCTCTGCATCATATCCAGCCACGCGCAAAGACGTAAAGACCTCATCGTGAGCATAAACCTTGAGGTCTAAATGGCTCAAGCGAAAAAACACCCCCAGTAACAGCAACGTCACGATTAAAAGGTGCAACCCAGGTGGAGGAAGTTGCCACTGCTTTTGCATAGAAAACGCCTAAACAAAGATTCTTATTCGCCCAGTAGCGATCGCTGCGATCGCGCCGCTAGCCACCCAGGAACACCCTCTTTGGGAACAGAGCGATCGCTACTGAAATCTCAACACCAGCATACTGCGAACTCTCGCGCCCCGATCGGTTTGCCGCTCCCCACTTGCGAGTTAAATCCGTTAGACTTGAAACTAGGGCACTCTTTTTGCTGAAGAGCGTTGCCCAAGAAGGCATCATTTCAATGGAAGTGGGTCAACACCCGCTTTTTTTTATGGGAGTTGTTGTATGACTCATCCTTTAATCCCTCAAATCTTAGACCTAGCTTCCCCGGTCGCCGAACAACTCGGTCTTGAGGTCGTTGGCGCTGTTTTTCAAACCAATCAAAGTCCCCCAGTGTTGCGCGTTGATATTCGCAATCCTCAGCAGGACACGGGTTTGGACGATTGCGAGCGGATGAGTCGCGCCTTAGAAGCCACCCTAGACGCAACCGATATAATTCCCGACGCGTATGTGCTGGAAATTTCTAGTCCTGGCGTCTCTCGACAACTGACAACCGATCGCGAGTTTAGCGCTTTCAAAGGGTTTGCCGTTGTTGTCACCACAGAACCGCCGTATGCTGGTCAGACCGAATGGCGAGGAAAACTTCAAAGTCGCGATGAGACGATGCTTTACCTCAACCAAAAAGGACGGACGCACTCGATTCCCCGCCAGCAGATTGCGAGGGTGCAATTTGACGAACAGCATTAGTTAGGCAGGGGGGCGGGGTTTTGGGGTCGGGTGGTGCAGATTGACCTCCAAACCGCGATTCGACCAGAGCGATCCCTACGGGAATCGCATTTGCCGCCGAGCCGCAGCGCCAGTGCAGCCAACAAGAGCAAAGCTGCTGAAGTTTCTGACGCTCCTTTCTTCTCTTAGAACTCAATAACAACTCAATCGAGGTGAATCACGATGTCAATGGTTAGTTTGCCGGGCCTCAAAGACATGATTGACAAAATCAGTCAAGAACGGAATCTACCCAAACCCGCAGTTCAAGCCGCTTTACGCGAAGCTTTAATGAAAGGATACGAGCGCTATCGCCGCACCCTGCGGATGAATGCGCCGAATTTTGACGATGAATACTTCAATAATTTTGAAGTCGAACTCGATGCCGAAGAAGAAGGCTTTCGCATCCTCGCCACCAAAACCATCGTGGAAGAGGTGAGCAATTCCGACCACCAAATTTCCCTAGAAGAGGTGAAAAAAGTGGCCGATGAAGCGCAACTCGGCGATACCGTTTTGCTGGATGTCACGCCCGATCAAGGCGAATTTGGGCGGATGGCCGCCATTCAAACCAAGCAAGTCCTCGCCCAAAAACTGCGCGATCAGCAGCGCAAGCTGATTCAAGAGGAATTCCAAGACCTAGAAGGCACGGTGTTGCAAGCTCGCGTCCTCCGGTTTGAACGCCAGTCGGTGATTATGGCCGTCAGCAGCAGTTTCGGACAGCCGGAAGTGGAAGCCGAACTCCCCAAGCGCGAACAACTCCCCAATGATAACTATCGCGCCAATGCCACTTTTAAGGTCTACCTGAAGAAAGTGGGATCGGGATCGCATCGCGGCCCGCAACTGGTGGTTTCTCGCGCCGATGCGGGGTTGGTGGTGTATCTGTTTGCCAATGAAGTCCCGGAAATTGAAGATGAAGTTGTGCGGATCGTTGCCGTAGCTCGCGAAGCCAATCCCCCCTCGCGCTATGTCGGCCCGCGCACTAAAATTGCCGTGGATACCCTAGAACGGGAAGTCGATCCTGTCGGCGCTTGTATTGGCGCAAGGGGATCGCGGATTCAAGTGGTGGTTAATGAATTGCGCGGCGAGAAAATTGATGTGATTCGTTGGTCCCCCGATCCGGCGACCTATATCGCTAACGCCTTGAGTCCGGCGCGGGTGGATGCTGTGTATTTGGTCGATCCCGATATTCGTCAAGCTCACGTTCTGGTGGCGGAAAATCAATTGAGTTTAGCCATCGGTAAAGAAGGGCAAAATGTCCGCCTTGCGGCTCGCCTTACGGGTTGGAAGATTGATATTAAAGACAGCGCCAATTACGACTATGATGCCGAAACCCTTAAGATTGCAGCGGCGGCTGAAGCCAGACAGCAGGTGGCTCAAGCCGAAGCAGCAGATGAGGAAGACTCGTTCTTAGATGAAGAACTCGAAGAAGATTTGGCAACCTCAGAAGCATCAGAAGAATATGAGGAAGCGATCGCTCAAGCTGACGCGCTCAATCGCGATCCATCTGAGGTGTCGTGAACGACTGACCTTGAGCTAGGGTATAGTTTAGGCTTCCCGTTTCGCGGGGATCTGCCACTAGAACCGGAATTCTAATGGATGGGTTGTGAAGAATTATCGTCGCTGTATTAGCTGTCGCAAACTCGCACCGAAAGACGCATTTTGGCGAGTCGTCCGGGTTCATCCGGAGGGGCAAATTCAGTTTGATGAGGGGATGGGACGTTCGGCTTATTTATGCCCAACCGCTGATTGTTTGCGCGTGGCTCAGAAAAAAAATCGCTTAGGGCGATCGCTCAAAGCGGCCGTAGCGCCTATAATTTACCAAGCACTGTGGCAACGCCTAGCGGAGCCTCAAGCTAACCCTCCCCCAGCATCCGATGCTGACTTGCCTCCGAGAACTCCCCCCCTAGAAATATAGCCTGATAGGAGTTTTGGTCTTCATCACTTTTTTATTGTCCAACTGCCAAACTTGCAGCAACGACAACTTCACCCCCCAGAACAACTGAAAAACCGAGGCGATCGCGTCATGTATCCTGAAGTGGAAAAAACGGAAGATTTAGCGATCGCTTCCGAAAAGGTGTCCAGTTCGCCAAAGATTTGTGCAACATTAGATAAGGGACACTTGACTCGAAATGAGCGATTTTCCCGGCAGGCAATTGGCAAATGCCAATCCTACCGGACTCGCCCTTGAGGCAGGATAACCGCAAGCGGAGTGAGGCCTCAACCGCCTCAACTTCATTTCATACAGTCGTCGTTGCAACGGCAGGCCAATATGTAAAAACACGGTACGTAGAGGGAAGAGTGGATGAACAACGGCAAAGTCAGAATTTACGAGCTATCAAAGGAATTAAATTTGGATAATAAAGATATCTTGGCAGTTTGCGAACAACTCAACATTGCAGTTAAAAGTCATAGCAGCACCATTTCAGAAAGCGATGCCGAGCGGATTCGCGCTTACGCGGAAAAGCATGTCACCAACCACTCCCCTTCTCCAAAATCCGCCTCCAGCCCAAAAGCCAAATTATCCATACCAGAAGCAGGAGGCCCCCTGAAGAAAAAACAACAAATTTTAGAAATTCGCAAGCATTTAACCTCAAACGGCACAACCGCAGCGAATCCGAATTCAGCCACCGGGAGCCAATCTCCCTTAAGACTGAATCCTCCAAACCGTCCTGTAAACGATCGACCGGCTAGGGAAGCTACTGAGTCTGAGATGACTGAGAAATCGACACTCATCCAATCTCAATCGAATACTCCACAACCAGAGCCTGAGCCTCAACCCTCAGCTCAATCTGAGGCAGCCCCCCCTGTTCGCGAATCTGCCCTGATCGGACCGCCTGCTAAACCTACAGAATTGCAAAACCAAAGTTCTTCAGAAGATGCAGCAGCACCTGCGCTAACCCCCCCGCAAGCAGTAGAACCCCAAAAACCCGAACTGCAAGCTGAAAAGCCCGTGCGTAAAGACGTTGAAGCACAACCTCCCCGCGTTGAAAGACCCGCAACCTCCTCGGTGAGCAAACCGATTCTGAAGCGGCCCAAAACGACTCAGGATCAAGAAAGAACAGAGGCCCCAACGGGCGCTCAAGTGGAGGTAACGCCGAAACGCGAACCCCTGAAAAAAATTAATCGCGCCCCCAGTCGCTCAGAGGGAGAACCGGAACGCGTGGCGAAAGCCCCTTCAGTTCCCGAACTGCGAAGACCTCGCCCGATTAAATCCGAAGCGACTGCCGATCTAGAACGGCCGACCAAGACCAGTCCCGGCGATGAACCAGAAATTGAAGAAATTGAAGATCCTTTAACCGATCTCGATCTGAAGCGTCCGACACCGCCGAAACCGCCAAAACGGTTGAAAAAACGCGAAGAAGAAGAAGAGGAAGAAGAACTCCTCAAAAACCCGAAAGTCGGCAAAGCGGCAACCAAAGCTAAACGCCGGCCGCTGGTGATCGACGATGAAGACGAGGATCTTGATGACGATCTCGATGATGAAAACGCCACAGCCGAGGTGAGCCTCTCCCTGATGCGGCCGGCTAAACCCAAATCGGCGAGCGCTGGAACCAAAGCGCCCGCAGCCGCCCCGCGTTCGGCTCCCAAACGTCCGGGAACGCAAGATAACAGTCGGGCCGCCAGACGCGATCGCCGCGACCAACCCAAGCAAGAGCGCCCGGAAAAAATTAGCCTCACTGGCGGCATTACCGTTCGCGAGCTGGCTAACCAGATGGCCGTTCAAGAAACCGAAATTGTCCGCCTGCTGTTCCTCAAAGGCATTGCTGCCACCGTGACCCAAACTCTCGATTTGCCCACCGTGACCCTGGTGGCGCAAGAGTTAGGGGTAGAAGTGGAAACCAAGGCACGAGAATCCGAAGCCCGCAAAGTTACTGAAATGCTGGATGCGGACGACCTGGAAAATCTCCAACGCCGCCCGCCCGTTGTCACGATCATGGGTCACGTTGACCACGGGAAAACCACCCTGCTCGACTCCATCCGCAAAACCAAAGTGGCAGCCGGAGAAGCTGGAGGGATTACGCAGCATATTGGCGCTTATCACGTCGATCTCGACCATGCCGGAGAGACGCAGCAAATCGTCTTCCTCGATACCCCCGGTCACGAAGCGTTTACCGCTATGCGGGCGCGGGGGGCAAGAGTCACCGATATCGCCATTCTGGTAGTTGCCGCCGATGATGGCGTGCGTCCCCAAACCATTGAAGCCATTAGCCACGCTCAGGCCGCAGAAGTGCCAATTGTGGTGGCGATCAACAAGGTGGACAAAGAAGGGGCCCAACCTGACCGCGTTCGACAAGAACTGACCGAATATGGGTTAGTCGCAGAAGAATGGGGCGGCGAAACCATTATGGTTCCAGTGAGCGCGATTAATGGCGAAAACCTCGATACCCTGCTAGAAATGATCCTGCTGGTATCTGAAGTTGAAGAACTCTCCGCCAATCCCGACCGTCCGGCACGCGGAACGGTGATTGAGGCCAACCTAGATAAGTCGAGAGGACCCGTTGCGACCCTGTTAGTCCAAAACGGTACCCTGCGCGTTGGAGATATCCTGGTGGCCGGCGCAGCCCTCGGTAAAGTTCGAGCAATGGTGGACGATCGCGGCAAGCGCGTAGAAGCTGCTAGCCCCTCCTTTGCCGTTGAAGTTCTGGGTTTAAGCGATGTCCCGGCAGCCGGGGATGAGTTTGAGGTGTTTGAAGACGAGAAGCAAGCAAAGGCGATCGCCTCCGAACGTGCCAACCAGCAGCGCGAATCTCGCCTGCAACAGGCAATGGCCTCTCGTCGCGTTACCCTCAATACCCTGAGCGCCCGCGCCCAAGAAGGCGAGCTGAAGGAACTGAACTTAGTCCTGAAAGCCGACGTTCAAGGCTCGGTAGAAGCGATCTTGGGATCGCTGAAGCAACTGCCGCAAAATGAAGTGCAAGTGCGCGTTCTGCTAGCGGCTCCTGGCGAAATCACCGAAACGGATGTTGATTTAGCCGCAGCGAGTTCGGCCGTAATCATTGGCTTTAATACCACCCTGGCAACAGGGGCTAGATCCGCCGCTGATGAGGCTGGCGTTGATGTGCGCGAGTACGATGTCATTTATCAACTGCTCGACGACATTCAAGGTGCAATGGAAGGTCTGCTCGATCCCGAAATGGTTGAAGAACCCCTGGGTCAAGTGGAAGTCCGCGCCGTCTTCCCCGTCGGCAAAGGAGCCGTTGCGGGTTGTTATGTCCTTTCGGGTAAGGCGATTCGGAACTGCAATGCTCGCGTTCGCCGCCAAGGAACTGTAGTCTATGAAGGCACTCTCGATTCCTTGAAACGGATGAAGGATGATGCCAAAGAGGTCAATGCTGGTTTTGAATGCGGGATTGGCATTGATAAGTTCAATGACTGGAAGGAAGGCGATATTATCGAAACCTTCCGCATGGTGACGAAACGACGCACGCTTTCCCATAATTAGAGAAGCCTGGGGAGTCTGGAGTTTGCTTCAGACTCCCAGATTTTCTGGTTTAAGGAGGCAAAATTATGAAAAAGTCATTTTGGTCTGAGCCATATTTGTGGATTCATGCATCGGGTTTGGCGGTGTTGCCCCTCGCTTTGGGCGTTTGCTGGCTCGGTTTGGCTGCGGGCGACCCGGTTTTTCCCGTTTGGCTGGAATATCTAGCGATCGCCTTAGCGGGCATCGTGCCGATTTTTGCCATGCAGTGGTTTCGCCCATTTAATATCTTTAGTATCCTGTTGATTTGCCTGCGCCCGGAGGTGTTGAGCGAAGAGCAACGGCGCATTCTCAGCTTATTTAAGTTGCCTTCCCATCGCTTAGTTGCCGCGATCGCCCCCGCGATTCTTAGTATTGTTTTGTGGAAAATTTACGCTTGGGCCCCAATGGCAGCGGCGGTGACGCCTTTCCCCCCCAATTGGCGGCTGTTAGGGCTAGTCGTTGGCGCGATCGCCTTTGGAGCTAGCAATCTGTTTTTGCAGGTTCCAATCTCGGTATTTCGCGTTTTGCTCACCCCAGAAGCCACCTTTGCCACAACTGCGCCCTATCCGGTTGAGCAGATTCGTTCTGATTTTACCAATCCGGGCTTACCCGTGCGCCAAATTCTGCCTCCCATGAAAGAGGAACTGTCTGCTAAAGGTTAGAAAAACCGCAAACGAGCGCGACTCTTCCTAAAATTTGATATCCTTGGAAGGAAGAGTCAACCGGCTGATGTAGCTGGCTAGTGACGATCGGTTTCTCGCTCCCGATTGGCTCAAAAGTGTTATGAGCAGCACACCTAAATTGAGTGAGTTCGCTATTTTAAAAAAAGTAAAGCTTTAAAAGTTTTAACGATTGCAAACATCTCACACTAGAGGTTACTATGTCTAGCTCAACTTATCCGTCTGCTCGGTTCTCTGATGATGCCGCGATTTGGGAAAGCCTACAAACCGCGATCGCCGCGAGTTCTGGCTTTCAGCGCTGGCAAAACGAACGCAGTAGCGATCGCCGTTTAGCCGATTTAAATCAAGAACAACTGGTTAGCCGCTATTTGCGGGAAACCCTAGAAACCCTTGCTTACTAAACCGAAAACCGGATTAGAGGGCTTGTGTTGGCGATTCATCGGTAATGCCGTAGAGGATGAATCCCAAACGCCAAATCGTAACAATACGTCAATCTTAATCGGAACCATTAGCCAAAATCAATGGTAGAGATTCCCTTTTAGAGAATCTCTACCGAGTGGCTTTAAGGCAAGCGCAAAATCTTCAAAATATCTTGAACTCGACCCGTCAAACGGCTCAGTTGATTGTAGGCTTCTAAGAGGCGATCGCCCTCCACATGCACCTCTTGAGTTGGATAATTTTCAATCACCTCAATCAGCGAAATCCGATTATCATCGCTTGCCGAAAGCGCGAGCGCCGAACGCAGGGCTTGGCGATTTGCTTGATTAGAAGGCGTATGGATTGCCTCGCTCAGGCGATCTAACACCAGATCTCCCACCGGACTATTCAGCACCCGATCCATCACGATCAAATTCACCGAAACCTGGCGCGTTAACACCGATTGCACCGCCTGGGGGTCTTGTTTAGACATCGCCATATACGCTCGTAACGTAGGCGAAAGCTCCCCCGTCTCTGCAAACGTCGATAGCTCGCTCACCGCAATCGACTCCCGAAAGATTAAAAACTTTAAAACCACCGTCTCCGCCGCCCAAGCAGGCGACAGAGGCAGCAAAAGCGCGATCGCTAACCCTAGCACGCCGTAGCGCAAACCCTTTAAACTCATCGATATCATCCAGAGAACAACCTTGCTTTCTCGACGATACCCCAAGCAGAAGGTTGCGTTATTGTAGAGGATTTGGGAACTTCTTTAACCCGAATTTCTGTCATCCTCTGTAAACCGCAAGGTCAATTTGGGAATGATTCAGTTGAGTTGTTATTCAGTTACAAAATAAATGAGAGTGTATCAGGGTTCTCAAAATCGTTGGCAAACCTCCCCCACGCTCATCAAAAGCGTTCGCGTCGGCTTATCGGCTTTAGTTCTGTTCAGCAGCATGAGCGCCGTACTTCCAGCCCTTGCTCAGTTCCCTTCTCCCACCCTAACCGCACAGATTCCGGCAGGTGCCAGAGTTGTTTACGTGAACCCTAGCAGAGGCTCAGATACGAGCAACGCGGGAACGAGCGATCAAATCCCCTACCGCACCATTACCTACGCCCTACAACAGGCGAGCGAAAATACCGTCATTCAACTTGCGCCCGGTTCCTACACCGCAGAAACCGGAGAAGTTTTTCCCTTAAACCTCAAGCCGGGGGTAATTTTACGCGGTAGCGAATCCAATAAAGGACAAACCACCGTCATTATTGGCAGCGGCGTCTTTATTAGTCCCACCTTTGCGCGGCAAAATGTCACCATTCTCGCCGCTAAGGATAGCGAAATCTCCGGCGTCACCGTTACCAACCCCAGCAAGCGAGGAACCGGGGTTTGGGTAGAATCCACTAACCCCCGAATTAAAGACAGCACCTTTACCAACAACAACCGAGAAGGCGTGTTTGTCACGGGTACGGGCAATCCTCGGATTGAAAATAATGTGTTTACCCAAAATCTGGGTAACGGCGTTTCTGTGGCGCGTTCTTCTAGCGGCAGCATTCGCGGCAACGTATTTGATAATACGGGTTTTGGGTTGACCATTGGCGGCACCTCTACCCCCACCCTCAGCAATAACCGGATTGTCAATAATACTGATGGGATTGTGGTGACAGATACCGCCGAACCAATTCTGCGCGAAAACGAGATTGAAAATAACAGCCGCGATGGGGTGATTGCCATTACCAACGCCAACCCCAACCTCGGAACGGCAGACAGCCAAGGGCGAAATATTATCCGCAATAACGGACGCTACGATGTTTATAATGCCACCCGTTCTAATGTGATTGCTGCCGCCGGGAATGATATCGATAGTCGCAAGATTCAAGGGCAAGTCGATTTTACCGCTACCACCGTGGCGCGGGGACAACTGCGCGATATTCAAGGGCATTGGGCAGAAACCTATATTCGGGCATTAGTTGCCCAAGATGTAATTGCGGGTTTCCCGGATGGGACTTTCCGCCCCAACGAACCTGTGACGCGGGCGCAGTTTGCCACCATTGTCAGTAAAGCGCTGTCTCCGGCGGCGAAACGCGGGGGAACGAGTTTCCGAGATGTGCCGACAAATCACTGGGCAAGTGCGGCGATTCAATCGGCGTATCGGGGTGAGTTTTTGACAGGCTTTGAGGATGCGACATTCCGCCCCGATTTGCGGATTCCGAGAGTTCAGGTTCTCGTCTCGCTAGTCAGCGGTTTGGGCTTGCGCTCCTTAGATACGAGCGTATTATCCGCTTATAATGATGCCGCACAGATTCCTAGTTGGGCAACAAGCGCGATCGCAGGTGCAACCCGCAGCGGATTAGTGATTAACTATCCTCAACCCCGACAACTCAACCCCAACCAACAAGCTACCCGTGGAGAAGTAGCTGCGTTTGTCTACCAAGCGCTAGTCAATGCCGGGAGGGCTGAACCCATTGAATCGCCTTATCTGGTGGTTAATCCTTAATTGACTGCAAAATAGGATTGAGGAAGCTTGTCGCGCTAGCAGTCGCCAGGGTTGTGTTGGGTTTTGTACCTCAACCCAACCGACAGGACTTCCTCAAATTCTCAAAATCAAAATAGATGAGAATTATTGTCTAGCTGATTGTTGAAGTTGGCGAACTTCTTGGAGAATACGGTTGATATCTTCATCTCCTAGACGTTTAACGTAATTGACTTTAACCTCTTCTAAGAAATCAGAAATTAGGGTTTGCAATTCTTCTAGGGTGTGTTGTTGTTGCACTCCTGCGCCTAAAGCGGTTCCAAAGTTTTGCACCATCTGGTTAAAGAGTTGATCTCCCACCGGATCGTCTGCATTCATGGCGTCATAAGCTGATTGAGAACCTTCGGTTACAAGGTTAGCCAGTTGCAGAATGAATTGGTCGGTTAATCGTTTAGAAATTTGGTCAAATCCAGGAACAGATTGCAATCCTTGATACGCTGGAGATTGACTAACTGCACGTTCAATGTTATGCCTTAATAAAGCTTCAATATCGGGTTTGATTGCGGGTAAAGCGTCATAAACCACTAAATAAAATAAGCGGCTCATGAAGACTTCAACTTCATTAATTCCGTTGAGATTAATATAAGGGCGATTCAGATTGGCAAAGACTTCTTGAGCAAATTCGCCGCTATTCACTGCATCTTGAAATTGATTAATCGCATTCAGGATAATTACTTCAGTCATTTCTTCAGCAATGCTGGTGACGAAACCGCGACTCAGTTGGGCACGAACAGGTTCTAGTTCAATTAAATCGGCTTCATTGAGGCGAATAGTGACGGGAATAATTCTGAGTAAACGCCAAGCTGAAGGTAAAAAGGGAATGGTAGGCAGAA
>JAAHGE010000610.1 GCA_010672635.1 Desertifilum sp. SIO1I2
TTCATCAACGACAATCACTTCAATTTCATCTAGGGTTTGCCCCAAGGCACTTTCTACTGCACGGGGTAAGAGATGAGGGCGATTATAGGTGGGAATGATAATAGTGAGGAAGAGGTTTGTCATATTTTTGGCAAAAAGGATCGTGAGACCCATGCAAAAAAGAGGGTAAAATATTTACCCAACCTTTACAATCTTGAGTTTTTTTCAAAAATTTACTTCATTCTTAAGACGGAATAAAAAATTAAGATGAATCTGCTGAATTGAAGAGGGCAAATCAACACTAATCTCTCCAATTCCTTTAACTCCATAGCCAGCCCAATTCCCAACAAACATTTCCTTTAAGGCAACCCTCGTGGGTTGGGTATAACGAAGTGAAACCCAACATCCTTTTAGAGAATGTTGGGTTGCGTCAATGACACTATTAAACACTCCGAGAACTCATTGTAAGTTATGCCCGAAGCGCAGGCTGAATCAACAAAAATCAACCCAGAGTAATAACGTTTAAGAATTAGAGAGAAGTTGTTGTGCTTTGAGCTTTTCTCGATACGGCCAAGTCAGGGTTCCTAGAATGTGGCGAGGTTCAACGCTCATTGCCCACATTAGATGCTTGGCAGCGGCGAATAATTGCCCTTGTTCGTAAGAGATTTTGGCATGAGAATAGAGAAAATTAGCAAATCCTTTGGGATGAGATTCAAAGATATTTTGATGTTTAGCAATCAGTTGTTCAAAACTGGTTTGCCGAAATGCCGGATTCCGTGAAACGCGAGGTCCTTCGTGGGCTGTCAGGTAATATGTAACCTCTGGAATTCCTAATAACGAGCAGATGGGATTGAGGCGCAAATATAACTCGGTATAGACGCGGGAACGAAACGATTCATCAAAACCGCCAATGCTTAAAAAAAGCTCTCGTTCGATGAAAAGAGTTTGTTTAGAAAGAAAGGAATATTGAGGTTCAATCTCTTCTAAAAAGAAATAGGAACCGCGAGATAAAGTGGGAGGAACGCGAGTTTGAAGAACCTCTCCCTGGTTGTTAACCACAGCAAGAGCAGAAATAGCCGCAACCGGCTTAGGAAGATGCGTTTTTTCTAGCGCATTCAGAGATGTTTCGGCAAATGTAGGTAATAATCGATCGTCATCATCAAGGTAGGAAATCCATTGACCTTTGGCTGCTTTTGCACCAGCATTGCGAACCACTGCATTCCCTTGATTTTGCTCAAAACGAATGACTCTGAGTCTGGGATGTTCTTCCAGTTGAGGCGGGGTTTTAGACCCATCATCAACGACAATCACTTCAATATCTTCTAGAGTTTGCTCTAAGGCACTTTTAACAGCACGGGGAAGTAAATGAGGGCGATTGTAGGTGGGAATAATAATACTCAGCCGAGGATTATTCATAATACGATGATTCTCTATCGAGATTTTTGAACAACATTCCAATTTCGAGCTTGATAATAGAGGCAATTGCTGACAATGCGTTCGGATTTGACGGTAAAACGGAAGGTTTTCACAATATCGTAGGAACGCACGCCGCTACGAACGTAAATATGGGAGGTGTAAACCCCTGGAATCAAGCCTAAGTGGGGCATTTCGAGTTGAAGTTCAACTTTTCCGGGAGCTAGATTTAAAGGGACTTTATCGCTTGTTGAGGTTAAATAAAAGACGCGATTATTTTCACCGGATAAAGCCGTAGCAGAAACGCCTAAGTTGGCGTCTTCAATATATTCATGTACGTCGCATTCCACGCACCAATAGGTATGCTCTCCCGTGTAGGGTGTATCGAGGATATTGCCGTCTGCGTCTTTGAAATAAATTGCCCGAATATCTAAACCTAAACTTTCGTTTTTCGGCTTTTCTGGTAAAAATAAAGGTCCAACTGCGGCTTCTGTACCGCTCATGCACAAGTCTTCTTCGTACTGGCGCATGACGGCTTCAGTTTCGCCGGAAGTAATGAGTTGTCCTTTTTTCAAATAGATGGATGTATTGCAAACATTGAGCAAGCTATGGGGGTTATGGGAAACGAGGACAAATGCGGTTCCTTGCTCGCGTAGTTTAGCAAGTCGATGGTGACATTTCATCTTAAAACGAATGTCGCCCACTGCTAAAACTTCATCAATTAAAAGGACATCAGGATCGATATGAATGGCACAGGCAAAGCCTAAACGAGCTGCCATCCCGGAACTGTAGGTTTGTACGGGTGCATCGAGCGCATCGGCGATTTCAGCGAATTCGACAACATCATCAAAGCGGCGTTTAATTTCGCGGGTGGGCAACCCTAAAATAGACATGTTGGCATAGATATTCTCCCGCCCGGTGAGAATGGGATTAAAACCTGCGCCGAGGGCAATTAAAGGCGCGACTCTGCCTTTAACTTGGACAATACCCGTATCGGGGTGAATTAAGCCGCTAATAATTCTTAAGAGAGTACTTTTACCGGCTCCGTTGGAACCCACAAGTCCTAAAGCTTCGCCTCGACGCAGTTGAAAGCTAACATCTTTGAGGGCCCAAAATTCTTTTTTGCGTAAGCGATCGCTCTGACGATCCCCCCCAGAAATTTCTGTTACAATATCCTGCAACCCGTAGAATAAGGATCGCTTTAAGTCGCGGCAAAATTTCTTAGAAACATCTTTTACAGAAACGACAATATCGGAATCGTTGGTTTCAAAAACAGGTTGCTGTTCGCTTTTATTTACGGTTATCATAAATTGCTTACTCTTGTCTCCCAAGCGGCTATTTCACACTATTTACAGATTAATCTTAGTCATTTTTGACTGAGTTTTTCTGTTTTATACTGTAGCATTTTGTACCTGCTTTTTCCTTAATCTTCCGAGACTTCTGCGAGAGAAGATTGACTCCAATTAGATTCTAAGAAGCTTTGAGGAAGCCAATTGCCTTTTTGTTCCTTTAGCCACATTTTGAATCGCGTGGTGTAATAGGAGGTCATTTCAGCGCGGTGAATTCCCAAGGTTTTCTGAATTAAACGATAGCTCAGTTTGCGATCGCTCGCTTTAAAGGGCGGATAAAGTCTTAAGGTTTCCTTGAGTGCTTCTCGGTGACGCAAGTATTTAGCGTGCGGTAACTGGTGAGGAAATTCGCTATAAAGATACTCTCGCCCCATATCATAATAAGCTTTTGCTAAGGCTCGGCGATAGCGCCAGGAGAGCTTGCCCGATTCTTTTAAGCGGTTTTCGGCGCCGCACCGTACGGCGGGACCGGGCTCGGGTTGCGTTTCGCCGGCCCGCCCAGTATCACTCTCAACATCCGTTT